>NZ_VMLS01000017.1:0-19170 GCF_013276805.1 Streptococcus sp. 1449 | reverse complement strand
ACGCTCAGCACTAGAGTGCCTGAGCTAGACGCAGTACTAACTCGTCTTGCCTCGTATAATCGACGAGGCAGACTCGTGTCGCAAGAAATCATTTTTTATTAAGGAGTATTCAATGTCTAAGAAATTAACATTTCAAGAAATTATTTTGACTTTGCAACAATTTTGGAATGACCAAGGTTGTATGCTCATGCAGGCTTATGATAATGAAAAAGGTGCGGGAACGATGAGTCCTTACACTTTCCTTCGAGCTATCGGACCTGAGCCATGGAATGCGGCTTATGTAGAGCCATCACGTCGTCCTGCTGACGGTCGTTATGGGGAAAATCCTAACCGTCTCTACCAACACCACCAATTCCAGGTGGTAATGAAGCCATCTCCATCAAACATCCAGGAACTTTACCTTGAGTCTTTGGAAAAATTGGGAATCAATCCTTTGGAGCACGATATTCGTTTCGTTGAGGATAACTGGGAAAATCCATCGACTGGATCTGCAGGTCTCGGTTGGGAAGTTTGGCTTGATGGGATGGAAATCACCCAGTTCACTTATTTCCAACAAGTCGGTGGATTGGCAACCGGCCCTGTGACTGCGGAAGTTACCTATGGTTTGGAGCGCTTGGCTTCTTATATTCAGGAAGTGGATTCTGTCTATGATATTGAGTGGGCCGATGGTGTAAAATACGGAGAAATCTTTATCCAGCCTGAGTACGAACACTCAAAATATTCATTTGAAATTTCAGATCAAGAAATGTTGCTTGAAAATTTTGATAAGTTTGAAAAAGAAGCTGGTCGTGCATTAGAAGAAGGCTTAGTTCACCCTGCCTATGACTATGTTCTCAAATGTTCACATACCTTTAACCTGCTTGATGCGCGTGGTGCCGTATCTGTAACAGAGCGCGCAGGCTATATCGCTCGTATCCGTAACTTGGCCCGTGTCGTAGCCAAAACCTTTGTCGCAGAACGCAAACGCCTAGGTTACCCACTTTTAGATGAAGCAACACGAGTTAAACTCTTAGCAGAAGACGCGGAATAAAGAAAGTGACAAATTACGAAAATGGGCGAACAGTGTGAGCCCTGAACCAGTTGCAGCAGTGATGAAGGTATCCTTAGTGAAACTAAGGATACTAGGCAAAATTGGAGACTTTTGGCTCCAATTTTAGCAATGAAACAACGAAGTTGGTTGCTTGCGTACCAATCACATAAGGCAAACTGGAAAATAAAAAGATATTTTTCGGAGAAAAAACATGACAAAAAACTTATTAGTAGAACTCGGTCTTGAAGAATTACCAGCCTATGTTGTCACACCAAGTGAAAAACAACTAGGCGAAAAAATGGCAGCCTTTCTTAAGGAAAACCGCTTGTCTTTTGAAGCTATTCAGACCTTCTCAACACCACGTCGTTTGGCTGTTCGTTTAACTGGTCTTGCAGACAAACAGTCTGATTTGACAGAAGATTTTAAGGGGCCAGCAAAGAAAATTGCATTGGATAGTGATGGAAACTTCACCAAAGCAGCTCAAGGATTTGTCCGTGGGAAAGGCTTGACTGTTGAAGATATCGAATTCCGTGAAATCAAGGGTGAAGAATATGTCTATGTTACCAAGGAAGAAATTGGTCAAGCAGTTGAAGCCATTGTTCCTGGTGTTGTAGATGTCTTGAAGTCCTTGACTTTCCCTGTCAGCATGCACTGGGCTAACAACACCTTTGAATACATCCGCCCTGTTCACACTTTAACTGTTCTTTTAGATGAAGAAGAGTTTGATTTGGATTTCCTTGATATCAAGGGAGGGCGTGTGAGCCGTGGCCATCGTTTCTTGGGACAAGAAACTAAGATTCAGTCAGCATTGAGCTATGAAGAAGACCTTCGTGCACAGTATGTAATTGCAGATCCACGTGAACGTGAGCAAATGATTGTTGACCAAATCAAGACAATCGAAGCTGAGCGTGGTGTAGGTATCGAGATTGACGCTGATTTGCTGAATGAAGTCTTGAACTTGGTTGAATACCCAACTGCCTTTATGGGAAGTTTTGATGCTAAATATCTTGAAGTTCCAGAAGAAGTTTTGGTGACTTCAATGAAGGAACACCAACGTTACTTTGTTGTCCGTGATCAAGACGGTAAACTATTGCCAAACTTCATTTCTGTTCGTAATGGAAATGCAGAGCATTTGGAAAATGTTATCAAAGGAAATGAAAAAGTCTTGGTCGCTCGCTTAGAAGATGGTGAATTCTTCTGGCGTGAAGATCAAAAATTGGTCATTTCAGATCTTGTTGAAAAATTAAACAATGTGACCTTCCATGAGAAGATTGGTTCCCTTCGTGAACACATGATTCGTACGGGTCAGATTGCTATTCTCTTGGCAGAAAAAGCAGGCTTGTCAGCGGATGAAACAGTTGACCTAGCCCGTGCAGCAGCCATTTACAAGTTTGACTTGTTGACAGGTATGGTTGGTGAATTTGACGAGCTCCAAGGAATTATGGGTGAGAAATATGCCCTTCTTGCTGGTGAAACTCCAGCAGTGGCAACTGCTATTCGTGAACACTACATGCCTACATCAGCTGAAGGAGAACTTCCAGAGAGCAAGGTTGGTGCAGTGCTTGCTATTGCAGATAAATTGGATACGATTTTGAGTTTCTTCTCAGTAGGTTTGATTCCATCAGGTTCTAATGACCCTTATGCCCTTCGTCGTGCGACGCAAGGTGTAGTTCGTATATTGGATGCCTTTGGTTGGCACATTGCTATGGACGAGCTGATTGATAGCCTTTATGCTTTAACATTTGACAGCTTGACTTATGAAAATAAGACAGAGGTTATGAACTTTATCAAGGCTCGTGTTGATAAGATGATGGGTTCTACTCCAAAAGACATTAAGGAAGCCGTTCTTGCAGGATCAAACTTTGTTGTGGCAGATATGTTGGAAGCAGCAAGTGCTCTCGTAGAAGCAAGCAAGGAAGAAGACTTCAAACCATCCGTTGAATCACTCTCTCGTGCCTTTAACTTGACTGAGAAGGCAGAAGGAGTAGCCACAGTTGATTCAGCTCTCTTTGAGAATGAAGAAGAGAAAACCTTGGCAGAAGCAGTAGAATCACTCGTTTTGTCAGGGACTGCCAGTCAGCAATTGAAACAGCTCTTTGCGCTTAGCCCAGTCATTGATGCATTCTTTGAGAATACCATGGTTATGGCTGAAAATGAAGCAGTCCGTCAAAATCGTTTGGCAATCTTGTCTCAATTAACCAAGAAAGCAGCTAAACTTGCACGTTTTAACCAAATCAATACCAAATAAAATCTGTTAAACGGATTAAATCTTATCATAAAGGAGAGAAACATGGATCCTAAAAAAATTGATCGTATCAATGAGCTTGCCAAAAAGAAAAAAGCAGAAGGCTTGACATCAGAAGAAAAAGTGGAACAAGCTAAACTACGTGAGGAGTACATTGAAGGTTATCGTCGCTCTGTTCGTCACCACATTGAGGGAATCAAAATTGTGGACGAAGAAGGTAATGATGTTACACCAGAAAAACTACGTCAGGTACAACGTGAAAAAGGATTACATGGTCGTAGTCTTGATGATCCAAATTCATAATATGTATTCTTTCTTTTTTAAAACTAAATGACTATAACATGAGATTTCCTTTCTCTTTTTACATAATACAATTTTAAAACTCCATTGAAACAGTTGTCTCTATAGAGTAGGAATTCCTGAAGAACAGCTTAGGTGACCTTCTTTATCGATGAGGATGGCTTCGATGCCCTCAAAACTTTCGACTTGCCAGAGGATAGAAGCATGTCTTTCTCCAAAGAGTCGAGTCGTTCAGATTTCGCCATCGACTGATTTATCAGAGATGATTGTTAGACTCGCTAGTTCCGTTTCAACAGGATATCCTGTTTGATTAGACTTCCTGCGAAACAATATATGGTAGAATAGTTCTATGAATTATGAAGCAAGTAAACAACTAACTGATGCACGATTTAAGCTCCTGGTTGGTGTTCAGCGCACGACTTTTGAAGAGATGTTAGCTGTATTAAAAACAGCTTATCAAGGTAAACACGCAAAAGGGGGACGAAAACTCAAATTAAGCCTAGAAGACCTTCTTATGGCCACTCTTCAATATGTGCGAGAATACCGCACTTATGAAGAAATTGCGGCTGATCTTGGTATCCACGAAAGCAACTTAACCCATCGGAGTCAATGGGTTGAAGTAACTCTTGTTCAAAGTGGTTTTACGATTTCAAGAACTCCTCTCAGTTCTGAGGACACGGTAATGATTGATGCGACGGAAGTAAAAATCCATCGCCTTAAAAAACAATTAGCGAATGATTCTGGTAAAAAGAAATGCCACGCTATGAAGGCTCAGGCGATTGTCACAAGCCAAGGGAGAATTGTTTCTTTGGAGATCACTGTGAACTATTGTCATGATATGAAGTTGTTCAAAATGAGTCGCAGAAATATCGGACAAGCTGGTAAAATCTTGGCTGACAGTGCTTATCAAGGACTCATGAAGATATATCCTCAAGCACAAACTCCGAGGAAATCAAGTAAACTTAAGCCATTAACTCTTGAAGACAAAGCCTGTAACCATGCACTATCTAAGGAGAGCAGCAAGGTTGAGAATATTTTTGCCACAGTAAAAACGTTTAAAATGTTTTCAACAACCTATCGAAATCATCGTAAACGCTTCGGATTACGAATGAATTCGATTGCTGGCATTATCAATCATGAACTAGGATTCTAGTTTTGCAGGAAGTCTAGTAGTAAAATAAACTAAAAATCTGTTGCATAATAATGATAAAAACGATATAATGAAAGCGTCTTCGATATTGATGATATAAAATCATTAAAAATTAGCAAAAATCGTTTAATTAGTTAGTTTATAATCTATTGGTCTTCTTCAGTCCAGTGTATCTGCTAAGACCGTTCTTAAAAGTTATCGCTATGATTGGAATACCTACTATAGGTATAGTATGAATTACCACAGATATGGATATATTGTCATTCCGGAATGGTCTTCTTATTATAGCTATTCTGAGTATAAAGTTGGCGGAGGCTGGAACTACGATCGTTATGAGGTAGTAAACCATTACAAAGGAGGCTATTGATCCTTAAAGAGTGAGAAAAAGGAGGACTGGATATGTTACAGCTTACTCATGTGACCTTAAAAACGCGACAAGTCATCTTGCAAGATGCGGATTTCACCTTTAATAAAGGCAGGGTTTATGGTGTTCTCGCTATCAATGGCTCTGGAAAGACGACCCTGTTCCGCGCCATTAGCAACTTAATCCCCATAAGTAGTGGAAATATCGCAGTCTCTCCTTCTTTATTTTATTATGAGAGTGTTGAATGGCTGGATGGAAACTTAAGTGGGATGGACTATCTTCGCCTTATAAAAAGCATCTGGAAGTCAGACCTGAACTTGAGGGATGAAATCGCCTACTGGGAAATGTCTGACTATATCAGCCTTCCCATTCGCAAGTATTCCCTAGGCATGAAGCAACGCTTGGTGATTGCCATGTATTTCCTCAGTCAGGCCAAATGCTGGCTTATGGATGAAATTACAAATGGCTTAGATGAGTATTATCGACAGAAGTTTTTTGATAGGCTGGCACAAATCGATAGACAAGAGCAGCTGGTTCTTTTAAGTTCCCACTATAAGGAAGAGTTGGTTGATGTCTGCGATAGAGTAGTAACCATTCATTAGGGGCAGATAGAAGAGGTTTAGTTTATGAAAGATGTTAGTCTATTTTTATTGAAAAAAGTTTTCAAAAGTCGTTTAAACTGGATTATCTTACTTTTATTTGCATCTGTACTCGGTGTTACCTTTTATTTAAATAGTCAGACTGCAAACTCACACAGCTTGGAGAGCGAGTTGGAAACCAGTGTTGTAAAATATGAGAGAATCATCAATGAAAATGAAGTGAAGCTTTCCCAAATGTCTGACACCAGCTCGGAGGAATACCAGAGTGTTAAAAGTAATTTAGACTTGCAAAAAAATTTTTTAACGCAAAAGAAAGAAATTTTGAATTTACTAAAAGAAGGACGATGGAAAGAAGCCTATTATTTGCAGTGGCAAGATGAAGAGAAGAATTATGAAGTTATGTCAAATGAACCGACTGCTAGCTCTGACTTTAAAATGGCGGTTGACCGCCAACGAAAGATTTACCAAGCCCTGTATCCCTTGAACATAAAAGCACATACTTTGGAGTTTCCGACCCACGGGATTGACCAGATTGTCTGGATTTTAGAGGCTATCATCCCAAGCTTGTTTGTGGTTGCTATTATTTTTATGCTAACGCAACTATTTGCAGAAAGATATCAAAATCATCTGGACACAGCTCACTTATATCCTTTTTCAAAAGTGACATTTGCTTTATCCTCTCTTGGAGTTGGAGTGGGCTATGTAACTGTGCTGTTTATCGGAATCTGTGGATTTTCTTTTCTAGCGGGAAGTCTGATAAGTGGTTTTGGACAGTTAGATTATCCCTACCCAATTTATAGCTTAGCGAATCAAGAGGTAACTATTGGAAAGATACAAGATGTGTTATTTCCTGGCTTGTTCTTAGCTTTCTTAGCCTTTATCGTCATTGTGGAAGTCGTGTATTTGATTGCTTACTTTTTCAAGCAAAAAATGCCTGTCCTTTTTCTTTCACTCATTGGGATTGTTGGCTTATTGTTTGGCATCCAAACCATTCAGCCTCTTCAAAGGATTGCACATCTGATTCCCTTTACTTACTTGCGTTCAGTGGAGATTTTATCTGGAAGATTACCTAAGCAGATTGATAATGTCAATCTAAATTGGAGCATGGGGCTAGTTTTACTTCCTTACTTGATTATCCTTTTGTTAGTGGGGATTTTATTTATCGAAAGATGGGGAAATTCACGTAAAAGGGAAGTTTTTAATAGATTCTAGCTTTCCTATAGGTAGGGAAAATAAGTAAAAACTAACATAGAGAGGGAATCAACTTGATTCTCTCTTTTTGATTCGAAAACCAAACCAAAATACAAACACAAACTTTTCAAAAAATAACTTTTTATCTTGACAAGAGCTAGAAAACTTGGTATCATATAAAAGTTGAGAAAAGCAGAAGTGAGAGCTTCTCGCCTTGTGACATTAAGTTGCCTGGCCCTACGGATGAAAAGTTTCGAAGAAACGCTATCATAACGTGCGGGCTTGTATATTTACGAGTCCGCTATTGTTTTTCTCTAATAAAACAAAAGAGGTGAAAACCATAGCAAAGCAAGACTTATTCATCAATGATGAGATTCGTGTACGTGAAGTTCGCTTGATTGGTCTTGAGGGAGAACAGCTAGGCATCAAGCCACTCAGTGAAGCGCAAGCTTTGGCTGATAACGCTAATGTTGACCTAGTATTGATTCAACCCCAAGCCAAACCGCCTGTTGCAAAAATTATGGACTACGGTAAGTTCAAATTTGAGTACCAGAAGAAGCAAAAAGAACAACGTAAAAAACAAAGCGTTGTTACTGTGAAAGAAGTTCGTCTAAGTCCAACAATTGACAAGGGTGACTTTGATACAAAACTTCGTAATGCACGTAAGTTCCTTGAAAAAGGAAATAAAGTTAAGGTATCTATTCGCTTTAAGGGTCGTATGATTACCCATAAAGAGATTGGTGCAAAAGTTTTAGCCGAGTTTGCTGAAGCAACTCAAGATATTGCCATCATCGAACAACGTGCTAAAATGGATGGACGTCAAATGTTCATGCAATTGGCGCCAGCGACTGACAAAAAATAATTGTCAGAAAGTTAAATAAAGGAGAAAAAATCATGCCAAAACAAAAAACACACCGCGCATCAGCTAAACGTTTCAAACGTACAGGTTCTGGTGGACTTAAACGTTTCCGTGCTTACACTTCTCACCGTTTCCACGGAAAAACTAAGAAACAACGTCGTCATCTTCGTAAAGCATCTATGGTGCATTCAGGAGATTACAAACGTATCAAAGCAATGCTTACTCGCTTGAAATAATAGCTTGACTGTAAGTAAATAATTCTAGGAAATATTTGGAGGAAATAAAACATGGCACGTGTTAAAGGTGGCGTTGTATCACGCAAACGTCGTAAACGTATTCTTAAATTAGCAAAAGGTTACTATGGAGCTAAACACATCTTGTTCCGTACTGCAAAAGAACAAGTAATGAACTCTTACTACTATGCATACCGTGATCGTCGTCAGAAAAAACGTGACTTCCGCAAATTGTGGATCACTCGTATCAACGCGGCAGCTCGTATGAACGGACTTTCATACTCACAATTGATGCATGGTTTGAAATTGGCTGAGATCGAAGTTAACCGTAAAATGCTTGCTGACTTGGCTGTTAACGATGCAGTAGCTTTCACAGCTCTTGCAGATGCAGCTAAAGCAAAACTTGGTAAATAACAACTGATGAGACTGGAAGAGGATTGTCCAGTCTTTTTAAAAATAAAGGAGAAAGATATGGCTTCAAAAATGCTACACACTTGCTTACGAGTAGAAAATCTTGAAAAATCAATCGCATTTTATCAAGATGCTTTTGGTTTTAAAGAATTGCGTCGCAGAGATTTTCCAGACCATGCCTTCACGATTGTCTATCTAGGTCTTGAGGGTGATGACTATGAGTTGGAGTTGACTTATAACTACGATCACGGTCCGTATGTGGTTGGTGATGGGTTTGCCCATATCGCCCTCAGTACACCTGATCTTGAGGCACTTCATCAAGAGCACAGTGCAAAAGGCTATGAAGTGACTGAGCCAAATGGTCTACCAGGAACTACACCAAACTATTACTTTGTCAAAGACCCTGATGGATACAAGGTCGAAGTCATTCGTGAAAAATAATTTCGTGCAAGTTAAGTAGAATATTCGTTTTCTACTTGACTTTTTTTAGCTGAAAGAGTATACTAATAAAAATTCAACCTTTAAGGGGAGTCCAGAGAGACTCACAAGGTGTCAGATAAAAGAATAGTGCAATTTTCTAGAGGAGACTTTTTGAATGTGCTCTCTTGTGTTGTACGATTTTAACTGAGGCCTTGCACTAGCAAGGTCTTTTCTTTATCTGGTCCCCTTAAAATTTAAGGAGGAAAAGTTATGAATCCCACATGTAAGAAGCGTTTGGGTGTCATTCGGTTGGAAACCATGAAGGTGGTTGCACAAGAGGAAATCGCGCCAGCAATCTTTGAATTAGTCCTAGAAGGAGAAATGGTTGAAGCCATGCGAGCAGGCCAATTTCTTCATCTGCGTGTACCGGACGATGCCCATCTCTTACGTCGTCCTATTTCAATTTCGTCTATTGACAAGGTAAACAAGCAGTGTCATCTCATTTACCGAATTGAGGGAGCTGGGACAGCTATTTTCTCAACCCTAAGTCAGGGAGATACTCTTGATGTGATGGGGCCTCAGGGAAATGGTTTTGACTTGTCTGACCTTGATGAGCAGAGCCAGGTTCTCCTTGTTGGTGGGGGGATTGGTGTTCCGCCCTTGCTTGAGCTTGCTAAGGGATTGCATGCGCGTGGTGTG
Organism: Streptococcus sp. 1449; assembly: GCF_013276805.1. Lineage (NCBI taxonomy): Bacteria > Bacillati > Bacillota > Bacilli > Lactobacillales > Streptococcaceae > Streptococcus > Streptococcus sp. 1449. The sequence continues at coordinate 9,669 of NZ_VMLS01000017.1, read as the reverse complement.
AAAGTAGTGACTGTCCTTGGCTTTGCTAATAAGGATGCTGTTATTTTGAAAACGGAATTGGCTCAGTATGGTCAGGTCTTTGTAACGACAGATGATGGTTCTTATGGCATCAAGGGAAATGTTTCCGTTGTTATCAATGATTTAGATAGTCAGTTTGATGCTGTTTACTCGTGTGGGGCTCCAGGAATGATGAAGTATATCAATCAAACCTTTGATGATCACCCAAGAGCCTATTTATCTCTGGAATCTCGTATGGCTTGTGGGATGGGAGCTTGCTATGCCTGTGTTCTAAAAGTACCAGAAAGCGAGACGGTCAGCCAACGCGTCTGTGAAGATGGTCCTGTTTTCCGCACAGGAACAGTTGTATTATAAGGAGAAAATTATGACTAGAAATCGATTACAAGTGTCTCTACCTGGTTTGGATTTGAAAAATCCGATTATTCCAGCATCAGGCTGTTTTGGTTTTGGACAAGAGTATGCCAAGTACTATGATTTAGACCTTTTAGGTTCTATTATGATCAAGGCGACAACCCTTGAATCCCGTTTTGGCAATCCAACTCCAAGAGTGGCAGAGACGCCTGCTGGTATGCTCAATGCAATTGGCTTGCAAAATCCTGGTTTAGAGGTTGTTTTGGCTGAAAAGCTACCTTGGCTGGAAAGAGAATATCCAAATCTTCCTATTATTGCCAATGTAGCTGGTTTTTCAAAACAAGAGTATGCAGCTGTTTCTCATGGGATTTCCAAGGCAACTAATGTAAAAGCTATCGAGCTCAATATTTCTTGTCCCAATGTTGACCACTGTAATCATGGACTTTTGATTGGTCAAGATCCAGATTTGGCTTATGATGTGGTGAAAGCAGCTGTGGAAGCCTCAGAAGTGCCAGTTTATGTCAAATTAACCCCGAGTGTGACCGATATCGTTACTGTCGCAAAAGCTGCAGAAGATGCGGGAGCAAGTGGCTTGACCATGATCAATACTCTGGTTGGAATGCGCTTTGACCTCAAAACCAGAAAACCAATCTTGGCCAATGGAACAGGTGGAATGTCAGGTCCAGCAGTCTTTCCAGTAGCCCTCAAACTCATCCGCCAAGTAGCCCAAACAACAGACCTGCCTATCATTGGAATGGGGGGAGTGGATTCGGCTGAAGCTGCCCTAGAAATGTATCTGGCTGGGGCATCTGCTATCGGAGTTGGAACAGCTAACTTTACCAATCCTTATGCCTGCCCTGACATCATCGAAAATTTACCAAAAGTCATGGATAAATACGGTATTAGCAGTCTGGAAGAACTCCGTCAGGAAGTAAAAGAGTCTCTGAGGTAACCTGCAATCAATCTGTTCTTGATTTTTTATTAGTTTGTAATATGAATTTAGGAGAATTTTGGTACAATAAAATAAATAAGAACAGAGGAAGAAGGTTAATGAAGAAAGTAAGATTTATTTTTTTAGCTCTGCTATTTTTCTTAGCTAGTCCAGAGGGTGCAATGGCTAGTGATGGTACTTGGCAAGGAAAACAGTATCTGAAAGAAGATGGCAGTCAAGCAGCGAATGAGTGGGTTTTTGATACTCATTATCAATCTTGGTTCTATATAAAAGCAGATGCTAACTATGCTGAAAATGAATGGCTAAAGCAAGGTGACGACTATTTTTACCTCAAATCTGGTGGCTATATGGCCAAATCAGAATGGGTAGAAGACAAGGGAGCCTTTTATTATCTTGACCAAGATGGAAAGATGAAAAGAAATGCTTGGGTAGGAACTTCCTATGTTGGTGCAACAGGTGCCAAAGTAATGGAAGACTGGGTCTATGATTCTCAATACGATGCTTGGTTTTATATCAAAGCAGATGGCCAGCACGCAGAGAAAGAATGGCTCCAAATTAAAGGGAAGGATTATTATTTCAAATCCGGTGGTTATCTACTGACAAGTCAGTGGATTAATCAAGCTTATGTGAATGCCAGTGGTGCCAAAGTACAGCAAGGTTGGCTTTTTGACAGACAATACCAATCTTGGTTTTACATCAAAGAAAATGGAAACCATGCTGATAAAGAATGGATTTTCGAGAATGGTCACTATTATTATCTAAAATCCGGTGGCTACATGGCAGTCAATGAATGGATTTGGGATAAGGAATCTTGGTTTTATCTCAAATCTGATGGCAAAATGGCAGATAAAGAATGGGTCTACGATTCTCATAGTCAAGCTTGGTACTACTTCAAATCCGGTGGCTACATGGCAGCCAATGAATGGATTTGGGATAAGGAGTCATGGTTTTACCTCAAGTCTGATGGCAAAATGGCTAAAAAAGAATGGGTCTACGATTCTAAAAGTCAAGCCTGGTACTACTTCAAATCCGGTGGCTATATGGCAGCAAATGAATGGATTTGGGATAAGGAATCTTGGTTTTATCTCAAATCTGATGGTAAAATGGCTGAGAAAGAATGGCTATACGATTCTAAAAGTCAAGCCTGGTACTACTTCAAATCTGGTGGCTATATGGCGAAAAATGAGACAGTAGATGGTTATCAGCTTGGAAGCGACGGTAAATGGCTTGGAGAAAAAGTTACAAATGAAAATGCTGCTTATTATCAAGTAGTACCTGTCACAGCAAATGTTTATGATGCAGATGGTGAAAAGCTCTCCTATATATCGCAAGGTAGTGTCGTATGGCTAGATAAGGATAGAAAAAGTGATGACAAGCGCCTGGCTATTACTATTTCTGGTTTGTCAGGCTATATGAAAACAGAAGATTTACAAGCGCTAGATGCTAGTAAGGACTTTATCCCTTATTATGAGAGTGATGGGCACCGTTTTTATCACTATGTGGCTCAGAATGCTAGTATCCCAGTAGCTGCTCATTTTTCTGATATGGAAGTAGGCAAGAAATATTATTCGGCAGATGGACTGCATTTTGATGGTTTTAAGCTTGAAAATCCCTTCCTTTTCAAAGATTTGACAGAGGCTACAAACTATAGTGCTGAAGATTTGGATAAGGTATTTAGTCTGTTAAATATTGACAATAGTCTCTTGGAAAATAAGGGAACTACCTTTAAGGAAGCCGAAGAACATTATCATATCAATGCCCTTTATCTCCTTGCCCATAGTGCCCTAGAAAGTGACTGGGGAAGAAGTAAAATTGCCAAAGATAAGAATAATTTCTTTGGCATTACAGCCTATGATACGACCCCTTACCTTTCTGCTAAGACATTTGATGATGTGGATAAGGGAATTTTAGGTGCAACCAAGTGGATTAAGGAAAATTATATCGATAGGGGAAGAACTTTCCTTGGAAACAAGGCGTCTGGTATGAATGTAGAATATGCCTCAGACCCTTATTGGGGTGAAAAAATTGCTAGTGTGATGATGAAAATCAATGAGAAACTAGGTGGCAAAGATTAGTCCTATAATTGGATATGATTTGAGTGAATAGTATGTTAAAAATCCTGATTTTAAGTAAAATCAGGATTTTTTCATGGATGCGATTTTTTCTGGGTCTGGTGTGACACGGAGGGTCTTTTGTCCTGTGTAGGTGACAAAGCCGGGTTTTCCACCAGTTGGTTTGTTGAGTTTCTTGATTTCAATCATATCTACCTGCACCAGATTTGACAGGCGACCTTGAGAGAAGTAGGCAGCTAGTTCTGCTGCTTCTGTCTTGACTTCATCAGATGGGTCAAGATTGCCTGAGATGACAACGTGGCTTCCAGGAATGTCCTTGGCATGGAACCAAAGTTCCTCTTTACGTGCCATTTTAAAGGTTAGCTCCTCGTTTTGTAGGTTGTTTCGGCCGACATAGATGATGGTTTTGCCATCGCTTGCTAGATATTGTTCTGGTTTTTTGCGTTTCTGGATTTTCTCCCGCTGTCTTCTGCGGATAAAGCCAGTTTGAATCAATTCTTCACGGATTTCAGCGATTTCTTCCAGCCCAGCTTGGTTGAGGACGGTTTCTACACTTTCCAGATAGAGAATAGTGGCCTTGGTTTCCTCAATCAGATCAGTCAAGTATTTGACAGCTTCTTTGAGTTTCTGATACCGTTTAAAATAGCGTTGGGCATTTTGGTTGGGAGTCAAGGCCTTATCAAGCGCAATCGTGATAGGTTGGTTGGTGTAGTAGTTGTCTAGGATAACCTGGTCTTGGTCGTTAGGCACTTGGTGGAGGAAGGTTGTCAGCAATTCTCCTTTTTGACGAAATTCTTCAGCGTTGTCTGTCGCCAGTAACTCTTTTTCCTGTTTTTTCAGCTTATGTCGGTTTTTCTGAAGTTCATTTTCAACACGACGAATGAGTTCACTGGCTTGCTGTTTGACGCGGTCGCGTTCTGCCTTGTCCTTATAGTAGGTGTCCAGCAAATCAGAAAGACTGGTAAAAGGCTCTCCTACTTGATTTTTAAAAGGAACTGGACTGAAGGATGTCTCAGTCAAGCATGGCTGGGTTTCTTGATGGAAAAAGGTACGGAAAGTAGACAGTTTATCACTAACCAGAATCCTTTCCAATTCATTTGCCGTATCGCGTCCCAGACCTTGAAAGAGGCTTTGAAGATTTTTAGCTGTCGTTTCCTGTGTTTGCAGGATTTCAAAGAGTTTCTCGTCCTTGATAGTAAAAGGATTGAGAGATTCCGTACTTGGCGGAGCGATATAGGTCGATCCAGGAAGCAAGGTGCGGTAGCTATTTTGTGAAAAACCAACGTGTTTAATGACTTCGAGAATTTTGTGGCTACTTTTATCAACCAGTAGAATATTACTGTGTTTCCCCATAATCTCGATAATCAGGGTAGCCTGGATATGGTCTCCAATCTCGTTTTTATTGGAAACTGTCATTTCCACAATACGGTCATTTTCCACCTGCTCAATCGACTCAATCAGGGCCCCCTGTAAATACTTTCTCAAAACCATGATAAAGGTAGAAGGTTGGGCTGGATTTTCAAAAGTCGTTTGGGTCAGCTGAATGCGTCCAAAAACGGGATGGGCAGAAAGGAGCAGGCGGTGACTTTGGCGATTGCTGCGGATTTGCAAGACCAACTCTTGTTCAAAAGGCTGATTGATTTTCTGGATGCGACCATTCACTAATTCGCTTCGCAATTCCTCAACTATGTGGTGTAAAAAAAATCCATCAAATGACATCGTTCTCTCCTTGTGATTGTATTCCATAGTATTATATCAAAAAGGTAGAATAAAATCATGGAAATGTGGTATAATAAAGCCAAGTAAAGAGAAACGAGAAGCACATGTATATTGAAATGGTAGATGAAACTGGTCAAGTTTCAAAAGAAATGTTGCAACAAACCCAAGAAATTTTGGAATTTGCAGCCCAAAAATTAGGAAAAGAAGACAAGGAGATGGCAGTCACTTTTGTGACCAATGAGCGTAGTCATGAACTTAATCTGGAGTACCGTGACACCGACCGTCCGACAGATGTCATTAGCCTTGAGTATAAACCAGAATTGGAAATTGCCTTTGACGAAGAGGATTTGCTTGAAAATCCAGAATTGACAGAGATGATGTCTGAGTTTGATGCCTATATTGGGGAATTGTTCATCTCTATCGATAAGGCTCATGAGCAGGCCGAAGAATATGGTCACAGCTTTGAGCGTGAGATGGGCTTCTTGGCAGTACACGGCTTTTTACATATTAACGGCTATGATCACTACACTCCGGAAGAAGAAGCGGAGATGTTCGGTTTACAAGAAGAAATTTTGACAGCCTATGGACTCACAAGACAATAAACGAAAATGGAAAAATCGTGACCTGATATCCAGTTTAGAATTTGCTTTGACAGGTATTTTTACTGCTATCAAGGAAGAACGCAATATGCGAAAACACGCAGTGACGGCTCTAGTGGTCATCCTTGCAGGTTTTGTTTTTCAGGTGTCACGAATCGAATGGCTCTTTCTCCTATTGAGCATTTTCTTGGTAGTAGCCTTTGAGATTATCAACTCTGCTATTGAAAATGTGGTGGATTTGGCCAGTCACTATCACTTTTCCATGCTGGCTAAAAATGCCAAGGATATGGCGGCTGGCGCGGTATTAGTGGTTTCTCTTTTCGCAGCCTTAACAGGCGCATTAATTTTTCTCCCACGAATCTGGGATTTATTATTTTAAACAGTAAGAGGAAATTATGACTTTTAAATCAGGTTTTGTAGCCATTTTAGGACGTCCCAATGTTGGGAAGTCAACTTTTTTAAATCATGTCATGGGGCAAAAGATTGCCATCATGAGTGACAAGGCGCAGACAACGCGCAACAAAATTATGGGAATTTACACGACTGATAAAGAGCAAATCGTCTTTATCGATACGCCAGGAATTCACAAGCCTAAAACAGCTCTCGGAGATTTCATGGTTGAGTCTGCCTACAGTACCCTTCGCGAAGTGGATACCGTCCTTTTCATGGTGCCTGCTGATGAAGCGCGTGGTAAGGGAGACGACATGATTATCGAGCGTCTCAAGGCTGCTAAGGTTCCTGTGATTTTGGTGGTGAATAAAATCGATAAGGTTCACCCAGACCAGCTTTTATCTCAGATCGATGATTTCCGTAACCAAATGGACTTTAAGGAAATCGTTCCAATCTCAGCTCTTCAAGGAAATAACGTCTCTCGTCTAGTGGATATTTTGAGTGAAAATCTGGATGAAGGATTCCAATATTTCCCAGCTGACCAAATCACAGACCATCCAGAGCGTTTCTTGGTTTCAGAGATGGTTCGTGAGAAAGTCTTGCACCTAACTCGTGAAGAGATTCCGCATTCTGTCGCAGTAGTAGTGGATTCTATGAAACGAGACGAAGAGACAGACAAGGTTCATATCCGTGCAACCATCATGGTCGAGCGTGATAGCCAAAAAGGGATTATCATCGGTAAAGGTGGCGCTATGCTTAAGAAAATCGGTAGCATGGCCCGTCGTGATATCGAACTCATGCTAGGAGACAAGGTCTTCCTAGAAACCTGGGTCAAGGTCAAGAAAAACTGGCGCGATAAAAAGCTGGATTTAGCTGACTTTGGCTATAATGAAAAAGAATACTAAGTAGAGGTGGGCTCATGCCTGCTTCTTGTTTTTACAGAAGGAGGACTTATGCCTGAATTACCTGAGGTTGAAACCGTTCGTCGTGGCTTGGAAAAATTGATTTTGGGTAAGAAGATTTCGAGTATAGAAATTCGTTATCCCAAGATGATTAAGACGGATTTGGACGAGTTTCAAAGGGAAGTGCCTGGTCAGATTGTTGAGTCAATGGGACGTCGTGGTAAATATTTACTTTTCTGCCTGACAGAAAAGGTTTTGATTTCCCATCTGCGGATGGAGGGCAAGTATTTTTACTATCCAGACCAAGGACCTGAACGCAAGCATGCCCATGTTTTCTTTCAGTTTGAAGATGGTGGCACGCTTGTTTATGAGGATGTTCGCAAGTTTGGAACCATGGAACTCTTGGTGCCTGACCTTTTAGACGCCTACTTTATTTCTAAAAAATTAGGTCCTGAACCAAGCGAACAAGACTTTGATTTACAGGTCTTTCAATCTGCCCTTGCCAAGTCCAAAAAGCCTATCAAATCCCATCTCCTAGACCAGACCTTGGTAGCTGGACTTGGCAATATCTATGTGGATGAGGTTCTCTGGCGAGCTCAGGTTCATCCAGCTAGACCTTCCCAGACTTTGACAGCAGAAGAAGCGACTGCCATTCATGACCAGACCATTGCTGTTTTGGGCCAGGCTGTTGAAAAAGGTGGCTCCACCATTCGGACTTATACCAATGCCTTTGGGGAAGATGGAAGCATGCAGGACTTTCATCAGGTCTATGATAAGACTGGTCAAGAATGTGTACGCTGTGGTACCATCATTGAGAAAATTCAACTAGGCGGACGTGGAACCCACTTTTGTCCAAACTGTCAAAGGAGGGACTGATGGGAAAAATCATCGGAATCACTGGGGGAATTGCCTCAGGTAAGTCAACTGTGACAAATTTTCTAAGACAGCAAGGCTTTCAAGCAGTGGATGCCGACGCAGTCGTCCACCAACTACAGAAACCTGGTGGTCGTCTGTTTGAGGCTCTAGTACAGCACTTTGGGCAAGAAATCATTCTTGAAAACGGAGAACTCAATCGCCCTCTCCTAGCTAGTCTCATCTTTTCAAATCCTGAAGAGCAAAAATGGTCTAATCAAATTCAAGGGGAGATTATCCGTGAGGAACTGGCTACTTTGAGAGAGCAGTTGGCTCAGACAGAAGAGATTTTCTTCATGGATATTCCCCTACTTTTTGAGCAGGACTACAGCGATTGGTTTGCTGAGACTTGGTTGGTCTATGTGGACCGAGATGCCCAAGTAGAACGCTTAATGAAAAGGGACCAGTTGTCCAAAGATGAAGCTGAGTCTCGTCTGGCAGCCCAGTGGCCTTTAGAAAAAAAGAAAGATTTGGCCAGCCAGGTTCTTGATAATAATGGCAATCAGAACCAGCTTCTTAATCAAGTGCATATCCTTCTTGAGGGAGGTAGGCAAGATGACAGAGATTAACTGGAAGGATAATCTGCGTATTGCCTGGTTTGGTAATTTTCTGACAGGAGCCAGTATTTCTTTGGTTGTACCTTTTATGCCCATCTTCGTGGAAAATCTAGGTGTAGGGAGTCAGCAAGTCGCTTTTTATGCAGGCTTAGCAATTTCTGTCTCTGCTATTTCCGCGGCGCTCTTTTCTCCTATTTGGGGTATTCTTGCTGACAAATACGGCCGAAAACCCATGATGATTCGGGCAGGTCTTGCTATGACTATCACTATGGGAGGCTTGGCCTTTGTCCCAAATATCTATTGGTTAATCTTTCTTCGTTTACTAAACGGTGTATTTGCAGGTTTTGTTCCTAATGCAACGGCACTGATAGCCAGTCAGGTTCCCAAGGAGAAATCAGGCTCTGCCTTAGGTACTTTGTCTACAGGCGTAGTTGCATGCACTCTAACTGGTCCCTTTATTGGTGGCTTTATCGCAGAATTATTTGGCATTCGTACAGTTTTCTTACTGGTTGGTAGTTTTCTATTTTTAGCTGCTATTTTGACTATTTGCTTTATCAAGGAAGATTTTCAACCAGTAGCCAAGGAAAAGGCTATTCCAACAAAGGAATTATTTACCTCGGTTAAATATCCCTATCTTTTGCTCAATCTCTTTTTAACCAGTTTTGTCATCCAATTTTCAGCTCAATCGATTGGCCCTATTTTGGCTCTTTATGTACGCGACTTAGGGCAGACAGAGAATCTTCTTTTTGTCTCTGGTTTGATTGTGTCCAGTATGGGCTTTTCCAGTATGATGAGTGCAGGAGTCATGGGCAAGCTAGGTGACAAGGTGGGCAATCATCGTCTCTTGGTTGTCGCCCAGTTTTATTCAGTCATCATCTATCTCCTCTGTGCCAATGCCTCTAGCCCCCTTCAACTAGGACTCTATCGTTTCCTCTTTGGATTGGGAACCGGTGCCTTGATTCCCGGGGTTAATGCCCTACTCAGCAAAATGACTCCCAAAGCCGGCATTTCGAGGGTCTTTGCCTTCAATCAGGTATTCTTTTATCTGGGAGGTGTTGTTGGTCCCATGGCAGGTTCTGCAGTAGCAGGTCAATTTGGCTACCATGCTGTCTTTTATGCGACAAGCCTTTGTGTTGCCTTTAGTTGTCTCTTTAACCTGATTCAATTTCGAACATTATTAGACTTCCTGCGAAACAA
>NZ_VMLS01000016.1:0-44191 GCF_013276805.1 Streptococcus sp. 1449 | reverse complement strand
CTTCAAAGCAGGTAGGAGTTGCGTTTTGAACCACTCCACAAAGAAATCGCTTGTCATGCTGTTCTTGTAAATCATGGGAGCTATAAACTCTCCGTCTACTTGTCCTGCAACAATTGAAGTTCGCTCAAAACGACGTCCGCTAATCTTTTCATAGACTTTCTCCCCTCTAGGAGCCCCTGCATAAGGACGATAGAGGTAGCGGTCGATTCCTGTTTCATCAATATATACGATTGGTAAATCGTTTAGGTTATCCAAAATATCAAGAAACTCAGCGACTTTCTCTGGGTCTTGTTCCTTAAAGCTCGTCATCTTTTTTTGAAGTGACCTTCATCTGCTTTAAAGCTGCCCATACTGAAGGAACAGCACAATCAAAATGTGCCGCAATTTCCCGTAAAAAAGCATAAGGATTTCAATTCCTCTAAAGGAATCTTTCGGTTTTTGACGACTCGCTTTTTCCTCTCTAAGTGTCCTTGTTCACGTAAGTTCTTTTCCCACGTGAAGAGAGTTCTGACGCCAACATCAAAAACCTTGGCTGCCTCGACATGGCTGTGCCCCTCTTTGATGGAATCTAATGCTCGCTGTTTAAAATCTGTACTATATGCCATAGCTTTATTATAACATGCTTGTTTGAAACTAAGCAACTATACTATAATTTGAATCCTTTTGCTCACGATACTACTATAGAAATCAAGCATGAGTAAAACCAGTGGAACTTACCCTGACACGGAATTCCACTGGTTTTTATGATTTTTCTCAGACTAACTTCCAATTCTACTAGCGGTGGAACTTACTTTGGGAATTTAGCTTGTATTCTCTACTCACTTTTTGAAAAAGTTACAAGTCCAATAACTGACAACAAGAGAGAAATTCCAGAAATACTTAGCATAATAGAAATCATGTTATTCTCACCAGTGGCTGGTAACTGTTTTCCTTCTTTGATGACTGTAGCTAAAAGCACTTGTTGATCACTTCCAGCTAGTGTTTTATTCTCATGCTTAGCTTCTATATTGGAATGATGTATTGTAATTGATGTAGCTTTCTCAATTTTATCATTGCTAATTGAAGGCTTAATAGTTGAGACTTGTCTATTTTGACTTACTAATTTAACAGGTTGCACTTGAGAAACTGGCTTGATCGTTACAACTGGTTTAGCTGGAATAACTGGATTAACTGGTGCAACTGCTTTAGTTGGATCAACCGGCTTAACTGGTACAACTGGTTTGGTTGGAATCTCTACTTTATTAGCCTTAAGTTTTACAACCGTTTCTTTTAGAGCTTTGATTACTTCATTAATTTCTTCTTGACTAGCTTCTGCATTTTCCAAAAGTAGCTTAGCTTTGTTGAAAATAAGATGATATGCATCTTTCTCCTCTTTGCTAGCTGTCAAAAATCTTGGATCTTTTTCTTGGAACTTCACTTCATCCTCGATAACATTCTTTAGGCTCATAAAATCTGTTTCTTTCCCATTCAGCTGGTCTTGAGCTTGCAAGAAAGTGGTCAACAGACGGTCAATTTCATCTTGAGTTATCAAATCTTTTGTAATTAATAATGCCAAGAGTTTAAATTCACGATCATATTGACCTTTGCGTTCTTGATCAGAATTTATATATTTACCTTTTTTAACTGTCTCAGCATATGCTTTAATGGCATTCTTCAATGATGTGATATCAGATTCCTTACCATCCAATGTTTGCATAGCAGACTCTAAAGCCTTAACAATTTGGTCAATTTTATCTTGGTTAAGTTTACTTCCCAATGCTAGTTGCGCATCTTTGACACTTTGCTCAAACATCTCTTTTAAATTCTGTTTTGTATTATAATATCTTGGAGTTTTAACTACTTCCATTTGTTTATTTAAAGCTGCAATCAGAGCTAACTTAGAAACAACTGAAAGTGACAAAACATTATTTTTACCAAACAGAACTTTAAATGGTTGAAGATTATCAAGTAATTCATAACCGTTTGACAGATTTACAAGAACTTTATATTCACCAGTAACCACTTTCTTACCATAAGAATGTTTACCATATGTTTCAGCTGGCAAGACTTGACTCTGACCGTCTTCACCTACTAAAGTAATCATTGTAGTTCCAGGAACAGCTTGATTAAAGCCAACCGTTACTGGAGCATATTTCATTTTGTTAGCCAAGAAGGTAATAGTTTGAAAACTATTTTCTTTCGTTAAATCAAATTCCTTAGATAGAGCACTCACAAATTTCAACTCTGTACGATCATAGCTAAAAATTTCTGCAACATAATGCCCAAATTTCAAGAAATTAATATCTTTTGACTTATCAACGGTTACATATTGACCTTCGCTATTTTTAATGCGATAAACATAAGTTGTATCAATCTCATCATTGGTTTTATTGTTTAGTATAGCAATTTTTACACGACCACTATTTTCTTCACCTACAAGATCTTTGAGAGATATAAAATCTACATTTCCCGCAAAGTCTTCCACATAATAGAAGATTTTCGATTTATCAATGTTCTTAGGAAGTGTATAACTACCATCTTCATTTTGTTTGATAATCTGATACTGTTCGATTTCTGAATCTGCCGCCTCTCTATTTTCAGAAGGACGAATATAAAAGACTTTTTCTAGAAGAATTCCGCCATTTCCGACATCCTGAGGTTTACGAGCTATAAATTGTTCTTGATTTTTTTGAGAACGAATATATCCCGAAGTAATCAGAGGTTTTTGTGTATCGATTTGAATTTTAAATATTGTGTATTGTTCTTCAGCTCCAGGGACATCTGGCTTATAACTAATAACATAGTCATAAATTCCATCAGAGACTCGATTTCCATTAGAATCCTGTCCTCCCCAAGCTGTTTTATCTACAATGTAACTTCTTGGATTTCTAGTATCGCCATCAAAATAATTTTTCACAAGGTCTGTTGGACGACTTTGCCAAATAGGCTGACTGTGTGTTGTATCCGAAGAATCATAAACAGTTGCACGAAGATTTACCAAGTTTCTATAGACAAGAGTTTTAAATTGAACAGAATCTTTATTACCATCATCGTTCGGCGAGATAGCAAGGCGAACATTACCCTTTTCATCTAATTGAAGATGGTATTTTCCTTCATCATCTTGTTTCACTCCGAGTACAGTCACTCGATTTCCTTGACGCTCTGATTTTAAAACATTTACATCATTTTCAGAACTTGTTAAATAAGTTGCATCGTCTGAAGGTGAAATTCCTGGATTATCTTTATCAATTTCAGAGTAAAATCCACTGTTTCCTTCCTTAATCAATTGATAAATTGGTTTTTCAATTGCAGGTAGATTTTGGAATTCTCCCTTAAATCCCATAAATGGTAAACCAATAACAGAACCATCATCTGCAGGATTGACAAATCTAACAAATCCTTCTAGAAAATAACCATTTGGCATTATTTTGCTAAGTTCTTCAGTAAACTTACTTGTATCTACACTAACTGTTACTGTCTTCGTACTATGAGCTTTCACAGTTACTTCGGGCCAAACTGTTTCAGTTAGTTTTCGTGGACGGAGAGTGAATTTTCCTTCTTCAACTTCGTCCGTATTTGTATTTACAATCATCTTCAATGTTCGGTCTTTATCCGAAATATTATGAATTGTAACTTCAAAGGTAAATTTATCACCAACATTACCAAGAGTAACACTTGGATAATTATTTGCACCTGTTACAAATAGATCTGTGCTTGTTGCCGCCATCGTGTCAACTACGCCAGCACCTTGGTGACGTGGAGAAGTATAGGCTCCAGTTTGTTTATTAAAATGTGGTTTTGCAGTAGACATAATTAAAGCTTTTACAATCTCTGAAATTTGACTAGCTGATAATTCAGGATGTTTCTTTGATAAATATTCTTTGACTAATGCTGCGACACCAGCTACATGAGGGGCCGCCATACTTGTTCCACTTATACTTCCATAACTATTGTCGTTAAATGATGAATAGATATTTCCACCAGGTGCAGTAACATCTGGTTTCAATTGTCCATCTGTTGTAACTCCCCAACTTGAAAAATCTGACAATTGGTCTGCAACATCTGATTTACGATTATCCATCTTGTGATTAAAGACAATTTTATACTGACCAGACTTAAGAATTTCACCATAATATTTTGAAATAAAGACAGATGGGATTTTCTTAGCATCACCTGTAACAGACATACTAACATTTGCACCTTCAACGTTGTTATAAATTAAAACTCCAGCTGCACCGTGTTGAAGAGCATTTTTAATCTTATCAGAGAAATGGATTTTACCACGTTGAATCAGTGCTAACTTACCTCTTACATCAATATTAGCAAAATCTTCTTCACGACCAATACCCGTTGCTACATATTCGTATTCTTTCCCTTTTTCAAAATCTTTTTCTGTTTCAGGTCTATTAAAATCAAACTTACCATAATCAAGGGTAGCGTCATTTTCTAAACCTTTTACTTCAAAGACTTCAGTAGTTAGAATTTTATTATTAATCGAAGCAACAGAAATTGAATCTTCTACTGTAGAGGGATTTCCGACGAGACCATAATCAGGATTTTCTGCTAATGGTTGTGAAAAACCTCTACCGAAAGTATTGCTATTACCAGCAGCAATAACAACAGATACTCCTTTAGTGCGTGCTCTTTTTACTGCTTCAATAATATCTGAACCCGCATCTACAGTTGAACCCGCACCTGCACCCAAACTCATATTGATCACATCCGCACCTAACGCAACTGCGTCATCAACGGCTTTTACATAGAGGGCAGAGGCTGTAGTTTTATCTCTATCTGAAAAAACTCTCATAAACATAATTTGAGCTTCTGGCGCCACCCCATAAACCTTCTCAGAATTCGGGGCTTTATTAACTGGATTTCCAGCTACAATACCAGTAACGTGCATTCCATGAGACTCTTTTTCAGCCTCTTTTATATTATCAGTTCCATCAAAGTAATCATAAGCATATACTACCTTGTCACTGTACCATTTTCCATAGTCAATACCGGCAGCTTTTTTAGCTTTTTCGATATCATCCTGATTTTTAAATTTCGCCTTTGACGGATCAGAAATACGCAGAACTTCATGATTCAAATCAAGGCCTGAATCTATAACAGCGACTACAGTTCCTTGCCCTTTGTGTCCTGCTTCCCATGTTTTAGGGACAGTAATCATTTCATTACTGGAGATACTATTTGGCTTTTCTTTATGTCCACTTTGAGATAACGACTGTGATTGTGAACTTTCGGAAGAAGAACTTCTTTCTACTGCTGATTCTTCCTTCTTCTCTTCACTTTTTATAGCAGTCTTTTCTTTCTGTGTGATTACATTCTTGTCTGACTTATTATCTCTATATTCTATAGAATCATCTTGTTTTACTGACGCTGTCGCTTCTGTTTTTTCCTTTGAAGAAGAATCTAGAGCATTCTTGTCAGCCGTGACTGACGGTGCGAGCTTATTTGAATCATCTAATTTATTAATTATTACTGCATGTGTAACTTGATTGGATGTTTCAAATTTCCCCTCAGCAGCACTAACCTGTACTAAAGCAAATCTGCATGCAAAGACCGATAGCAGAAAAATCGTTGCTATTTGGTACTTTTTATGACAAAAATCTTTGCAGTCTCCCATAAAATCACTCCTTTTTATTTAAATTAAAAGTATTATATCCTAAATTATCTGAAAATTCTATCAAAAACTTATTTTGTAACAAAATTGTAATATTAATCACTCTTCTCATGTAATTTAAACATAAAGAAATTTAATCTCGATTAATACAAGACTAAATTTCTTTATTAAATAATTACTTTCCATTCAATTACTCATTAAGCAAAAACCTTACTAATCACGGTCATAGAATAGTTCATGTGCTTTTATAGTAGATTGAAACTAGAATAGTACACCTCTACTTCTAAAACATTTTTAGAAATCGATTTGACTGTCCTGATCGATTTGTCCTATTCTTATTTCATTTTACTATAATCGTGAATTAAGCATTTCAGGAACTGTGACAAACGTAACCGTACAATAACGAAGTCTATTGAAAAATCTCCAGATTAGTGAACTTAGCGATAGTTCCTAATCTGGAGATTTTTTATTTTCACCTTTCTTGTACAACTTTAGTCCATGGTAAATAAGCCTCTAAAACCTCTTTGTTTACGAGAGTTTCCTCGTTTGGAAGACATTCTAGAAGATAGGATAGATATTTCTCGCTATGTAATTGATGACGTTTAGCTGTTTCCAACAAGCTCATAATAATAGCTCTTGCTTTAGCTCCTTCAAAACTTTGAGAAAACAACCACCCTCGCTTTTTAAAATTTAGCTTAGGCTAAAAGAGTCCACTGGACTCTTTTACTCCGTCCCATTTTAGCGTGACTACCACGCTTTGTTCTATCTTTCTTCATATTTAAATAATATCAAAACCAAGCATTAATTTCAATGATAAATAAGTAAACTCATGGCTTTTGAGTAAAGAAAAAAGCTTAGAATGAACTAAGCTTTTTAAAAACGAATCGTTTCACGTGTTTTCTCATATGAGGTAACAAAGCGATTGGTTACACCAGGCTCTGCCACTTCCAATGCTTGAGAAATCTTGTCAAATGAAGCGTGATAATCAAATTCTTTTTCAAAAATATCTAAAGCTTCGTTAAATGCTTCTTGAATGCGTTCATCAAATGAGCGATAGCGGTTAGAATATTGCAAGAGTTGCTCTGTCAAAGTTGCATATTGTACAATATTATAAGTTTCCGTTTCTAAAGCTTCCATATCATTCGTTGCAATTTCAAGAACTCGGGTAACAGATTCAATGTTAATCATTTTTTGTTCTAACTCAACCATTAAATCCTCGGTATTATTGCTTGCCGTAAAGAATAACTTCAAGAAAGTTTGTGGAATACCTGGCAGATTGCGTTTTTCCATGTATCGCTTGATAGTATGGAGACGATTGACATAAACATTGGCCTTTTGACGTGCATTAATATCATCTTTCTCAATTTGTGTCAGGCGCTCACTAACTGAAATTTGCTCATCTTCAATATCTTTTAGTTGAGTTTGTAAATCCTCAAGATTTTCTTCAAGAACTGAATAAGCTTGGGTTGGCTCTTCTTGATTTGAAGTTACCTCAACAATAGCTGCCTCAAAATTCTCTAATTCTGTCTGAATACGACGAACATGGCTTGCAACTGTCTCAGGAAGTAAATAGGTCTTGTTCAAACGTGCAATATCTTCTCCCAATAAAGTATTATTCTCTTTCATATGTTGAAGGTAAGTTGGAAGAGTTGCAAGTAGATTTTCCACTACTTTCTGAGCAGCAATTTCTCGAGTAAAAATATTATACAAGGCATTGATTTCCTCTTGTGCCTGTCCATTCTCATATTCGGCATTATCCAATTCCAACTGACGAATATTCTCTTGGTTTTTCTTGAATGCTTCATAAAGCAAGTGGAAACGTGCTTCAATATCCGTTTCAACAAAATGATAATTAGCATCAATTAGTTTACGATAACCGGCTTCCAAATCCTGTAATTGATCTGGCAATTCTGTAGAAAGCGTCGTAACCAAGGCTGGAACACGATCCACAATATGACTTAAGGCCAAAATGTGATTTTCTGTATTATCCAAAATCACTGCGGCTTCCACAGGGTCACCCGATGAATTCAAGGTTACAAATTGTGAAAATTCAGATTGGATATTTTCTAATTGTTTTTCAATTTCATCCAAGGCTTGACCATACTGTTCTGAATTTTCAGCAACTCTATGCTGAAGTTCCTCAAATAAATCCAAAGCATGAAGAACACGACCACTATTTTTAGATTCTTGCTTCTCTAAGTCTGCCAAAGCATTGCGAATTTCAGCAATATCTTCTTCAATCAAAGTAATTTGACTCTCAATTTGGTCAATTTGATGACTGGCCTTGAGAAAACGAAATGAATGGTTATAGCCTTCTGCTTCAAAGAGATTATTTTCAATATCGGCAAAAGAGTTGAGAGATAAATCGACCCATTTTTGATTCCATTCACGGAAAGCCACTTGACTTTGTCCAATCAAGTGCATATTTTTTACAGCTTCTACTTCATCATTTACTGGAAGATTGTATAGTTCTTCTTTTCTTTCTTCTAGCGCCTCTAATCTCCCCTCGTTTCGCTTACGTAGAAAGATTGCCACTACATAAGCCAGAACTAAAATGACTGCAATTGCAACCATTAAATAAATTAGTTGTCCATTAGACATATCAAACTCCTTTTTTACTTGAAACAATCGTAACGATTATATCATATTTTTTAGACCAAGGGAACTACTTCTCCCTATTTTTTAGACATCAAGTGTACTATAGACAGCATTTTCTTCGATAAACTCACGACGAGGCTCTACTCGATCCCCCATCAACATATCAAAGATTTTATCTGCTTCTGCAGCATCATCTACAGAAACTCTAGCCATCAAGCGATGTTCGGGATCCATGGTTGTTTCCCACAGCTGATGATCGTCCATTTCACCTAGCCCCTTATAACGCTGAATAGTCGGTTTGGTACGACCTTCACTATAACGGGCTAAAGCTTCTTGGAGTTTGATTTCTTGATCTGCACCCGGCTGGATATATTCTTTAATCTCGCTTCCAACCTTGACACCATAGATTGGTGGTTGGGCGATATAAACATAACCAGCTTCTAGGATTGGTTTCATATAACGATAAATCAAGGTCAAAAGAAGGGTACGAATGTGGGCTCCATCGACATCGGCATCGGTCATCAAAACGAGTTTTTGGTAACGGGCTTTCGAAACATCAAATTCTGCGCCAAATCCTGTTCCCATCGCTGTAAATAGACTACGAATCTCTTCGTTAGCAAGAATCTTATCCATGCTAGCTTTTTCAACGTTCAAAATCTTACCGCGAATTGGAAGGATAGCCTGAAACTCACGGTTACGACCAGATTTGGCTGATCCACCAGCTGAGTCTCCTTCGACGATGAAGAGTTCTGTTTCAGCAGGATTGTTAGAAGAACAGTCTGCTAGTTTCCCTGGAAGGTTGGAAATTTCCAAACCAGATTTTTTACGAGTGACTTCACGCGCACGCTTGGCAGCCACACGAGCCTTGGCAGCCAAAATCCCTTTTTCCACGATACGCTTGGCAATCTGTGGATTTTCCATGAGGAAATCGGAGAAGGCTTCACTGAAGAGGCGATTGGTAATCTTGACCACTTCGCTATTTCCCAATTTGGTCTTGGTTTGTCCTTCAAACTGTGGATTTGGGTGTTTAACTGAGATAACTGCAGTTAATCCTTCGCGGACATCTTCCCCAGTTAAATTATCTTCATTGTCTTTCAGTAACTTATTCTTACGAGCATAATCGTTGATAACACGTGTCAAGGCTGTACGGAAACCTTGTTCATGCGTTCCACCTTCATGGGTATGAATATTATTGGCGAAACTCATGACATTTTCATGGTAACCAGTTGTGTACTGCATGGCTACCTCAACTGTGATATCATCCATCTCACCGTCTGTATAGATTGGTGTATCAAAGATTACATCCTTGTTCTCGTTGATATATTCAACGTAACTAGCAATCCCACCTTCATAATGATAATGCTTGGTTTGTTCCAAACCTTCACGCTTATCTGTAATTGAAATTTGAAGACCGCGATTTAGAAAGGCCAACTCTTGAATCCGTTTATTTAATTTATCAAAATCAAAGATTGTTGTTTCAGTGAAGATTTTTGGGTCCGGTGTGAAGTGAACAGTTGTTCCTGTTTTATCCGTATCTCCAACTATTTCAAGATCTGCGACAACATGACCACGACGGTATTCTTGGTAATGAATCTTACCGTTTTTGTGGACATGGACGTCTAATTGAGTGGAAAGAGCATTAACGACTGATGACCCTACTCCGTGAAGACCACCTGAAACCTTGTATCCGCCACCGCCGAACTTTCCTCCAGCGTGAAGGACTGTAAAGACGGTCTCAACAGCAGGACGGCCTGTTTTTTCCTGAATATCGACTGGGATACCACGCCCATCATCGACAACAGTAATCGAATCATCTGGCTCAATAAAAACTTGAATATGGCTGGCAAATCCTGCCAGGGCCTCATCAATTGAGTTATCAACAATTTCCCAGACTAGATGGTGAAGACCTTCTTTTGAAGTTGACCCGATATACATTCCTGGACGCATACGAACAGCCTCTAAGCCCTCTAAAACTTGAATTTGACTGGCATCATAATCCTGTGCCTGCAGATTTTTGATTTCTTCTGTCATCTTATTCCTTTTTCTTATATGTCTAATACTTGTCTTAAATTCACGATACTGGTAAACAAGTGGGTATCAAGTCCTGCAGCTTGACCTGCTTCGATATCAATCGGTCGATCACCAATGACAAGACCTGAGCTAATCTGATACTTTTTTCTTAAATAAAGCACGGACTCGGGATTTGGCTTTCTCTTAAAGCCTGAGCTAGAAGTCACCACTTCTGTAAAATAAGCTGCTATAGAGGTTTTTTCTAAAATTTCCAAAACCTGATTATTTCGATGAGAGACCAAAAAATGACGGCCACCTTGATTTGAAATGTCTTCCAATAGGTCAAAAACTCCTTCAAATAAAATCGGGTGTTCAAGCTCTCTGGCTTCATTTTCCTTGTACTTTTCTAAAAAATTCTCTAAATTGGGAGCGAATGTCTCAATCGCCAAATCAGTAGAAACCTTTAAAGCTTGATAGACACTGTCATGGTCTTGTATAATGCCATACAGTGCCAATGTTTCAACAAATGCAGCTGTTGAAATTTCATAATTATCCAGTAAAGTTCCACCTAAATCCCAGATATAATCGTGATATTTCATACCCTTCATTATAGCATTTTTTTATGAAAAAAGCGATGATTTCCCTGATTTTTCCACATAAAAAACGAGAGAATAACTCCCGTTTTACTGATTTTTACCAAAGACATCTCGATAGAGCATTCCTGTTCGTAAAGTCTCTGCGTCTCCTCCTAGTTGCTCTACCAACTCGTAGGCAAAGGCAAGGGCTGTCGAGGGACCTCGACTGGTTGTCAAGTGACCATCTACCACTACTGTTTCCTTGACGTAGTGACCATCAAGGATTTGCTCTTGAACACCATCATAACAAGTGTACTGCTTGTTTTTCAATACCCCTGCTTGATTGAGGGCAATTGGTGCCGCACAAATGGCTGCTAGTTTCTTCCCTTCTTGCTCGAAGCTTTGCAATTCTTGAATCAAGGTCTGATTATCACGTAAATGTGCAGAACCAGGCATACCTCCAGGAAGAACAATCATATCATAGTCTGATAAATCTCCATCAAAGACATGATCTGCTCTTACTTGGATTGCATGCGAACCCGTTACTTGCTCTTCAAAACCAACCATATCACATGTGATATTGGCTCGACGCAAGACATCTACAACTGTCAAGGCTTCAATTTCTTCAAAGCCCTGAGCTAACATAACTGCTACTTTTACCATGATTTTCTCCTTATTTAATTTGTTTTAATACAAGCTTTTTCCGTTTGAATGGGACTTTTCCGCTCTTTTCTTCAGCTAAATTAGTCTGGTAACTCATCGATAAAAGCAAACCAACACCAATCAAATTACTGATAATAGCTGATCCCCCTTGCGAAATGAAAGGCAAGGGAATCCCCGTCAAAGGAAGTAGTCCAGTCACAGCACCGATATTCTCAAAGATGTGGAAGAGCAACATCATAATCAAACCTGTGGAAATATAAGTGTAGAACTGGTTATTTGATTTAAGAGTAATCTTCAACATACGGTAAATCAACATGAGATAGAGGGCAATAACCAGGACAGAGCCAATAAAGCCAAAATCTTCTGCAATAACCGTAAAAATCATATCTGACTCTCGAACTGGGATAAGCAGATTCGAAGCATTAAATCCCTGACCAAATAAGCCACCACTCCCAATGGCAATCTGCCCTTGAGCCTGCTGGTAAGTCGTTGTTTGGGCAAACTCAAAGGGATTGAGCCAAGCCAAAATCCGATTAATTTGGTAGGTCGGCATTCCAATCTGGTGAAGAAAAGCTCGTCCGTCCTTGCTAATAAAGATAGCTAAGAAACCAGCAACTCCTGTTACAGCAGTCACAAATACTGGGATAATAATTTTCCAAGAAACCCCTGATAATAAAACGATTCCTGAGAAAATGGCTACAAAAACCAAAGCCGTCCCCAAGTCACTTTGAAGTGCTAAAAGAACTAGGACTGGAATGGTAAAGAGAATCATCCAGAAAATTAACAAAAAGTCCAGCGGAACCGTGCGTTTCCATTCCTTATGTTTCTTTGTAAATTGGACAATGACACGAGCCAACATGAGGATATAGGATATCTTCATAAATTCTGACGGTTGGAATAGGGTAATTCCATTTATTGATACCCAGTTTTTGGCACCCGTTGATGCAACTAAGCTTGGATTATAAAATACAATCGGCAAGATCATAAGTCCCAAGCCTAAAATATATAGAAAGGGGGTCACCTTCCAAAGAAATTCTGTATTAAAGAGCATGACCACAAAACCAATCACAAGCCCCAAGGCAATCCAGGCGACCTGCTGCCCTAAAATGGGCAGAATATTATTGGGATAATCATGACTAACGGCTATATAGATAGCCACCACACCGATGACCAGTAGAAAAAATACTGGCAAGAGCAAACTGTAATCGACTCTTGAGTCGAGAGAACGTTTCATATATACTAACCTTATACTTTCATACAATACTATTTATCAAAGTTCATTAAAAAATCTATCAATAGCCTCGTCAACTTCGGATCGAGAGATGGTTTTAACAGTCGCTTCTTCTGCTAGAGATGCTACTATTTGTTTGCCGTATCGTTTTCCGACGATTCTCCTATCCAAAATAAGAGTTAAGGAACGTTGGTATTCACGTCTCATACTTCTTCCCAAAGCCTGTTTTAAACGAATAATGGCCATTGGCAATTGATAATCATAAAAGGCATTTTTCCCTTCTTGATTCAGTTCTTGATTAATCTTTTTCGTTAAGGGTTCTTGAGGATTTTGAAAAGGAAGCCTCGGTACAACTTGAATCACAAAAGGATGGCTTGAAAAATCAACTCCCTCCCAGAAACTTGCTGCACCAAGCAAGATTTGTTGTTCTCCTTTTTCAAAGCGCTTCTTTAGCTGATGAACATCTCCATTTTTATACTGGGCCAGATGGCTTACAGGAAGTATGTCTGAAACTGCTAGAAGCATATCTTTAGCGGTAAAGAGAACCAAAATCGGTTGCTGGAAAGCTTGAATTTCCACTAGTAAAGTAGCTACCTCTCTGGCATAGACTTCTAAGGAGGTTTCTGTTACCAGAGGGAAATCTTTGACCATGACCACTTCTTGTTCCTGTTTTCCCCGAGATTCAATCTTGACAAATTTGGCTTCAGGATAGCCTAAAAGGTCTGCCAAAGAAACCCTCTGACTAATCTCAAGAGTAGCCGATACTCCCAAGACTTGGCAACTCTCAGGAAGTAAAGAGGACAGAAGAGTACGGCCTGATTTTGTAGAAGAAATCTGAATTTTCTTTTGACTCGTTTCAATTACTTCAAGCCAGTAATCACCTTCAGCTGTAAAATAGCGAACCAGCTCATCAAAGCCTTCCACTTCTAATTCTGAAAAATACTGATGGAGATTGTCCAGAGAATCTAAGATATTTTTCCTAGATTTGCCAGACTGAAATTGTTCTATCAAGTAGAGACACTCAAAGCGAATACTTTCTAGTATCCGTTGTTGAACCCTGTTTTCTTCTCCTACTAAAGCCTTATCAATTAAATCGATAATAGATTGTATATCGTAGGTCTCTTGAAGCAGATTTTCTAAAGCCAACAAAACTTTTTGAACTTCATCGATAATCAGTAAACGGTCACTGACAAATTCAGGATTATCTTCAAGTCTGGTTACAAGATAGGCATGATTGGTCACTAAAAGCTTGCAGGTTTGTGCCCTTTCTTGACTACGTTTCCAAAAATCTTCCGTCACAAATAAGCTCTTGGATGATAAATTCCCATCATGACGAAGATCTGTCAGAAAATGTTGGTAACGGTAGAGTTGACCAATTTCATCCAAATCCCCGGTTTCTGTCTCTGTCAACCAGACCAAGAGTTGCATTTTAAAACGTCTAAATAAGCGATTTTCATCATTTTCCTGCAAGGAACGATAAAAGGCATCCAACTTCAAATAATTTTGAGGCCCCTTTAAAGGATGAATATCTATATGGAACACTTCCTTGAGACGTTTACCTTCTTCTTCCATGATTTGATTTTGAAGAATCTTTGTCGGAACGCTAAGGACAATCTGATGCTCTTTGGCTTGAGATAAAGCGGGTAAGAGATAGCCATAAGTTTTCCCAATCCCAGTCGGCGCTTGAATTAATGATACAGGCTCATCTTTCAATAGCAAGCCAACCTCTTTAGCAAAATTTTCTTGCTCCTCCCTCACTTCAAGATTCAACAGAGAAATATTTTTAGAAAAATCTTGAGATAGTTTTCGTGACTCCATGGGATCTGCAGTTTTCTTGAAATACAGTCCTTGAACTTGGACCAAATCTGAAGAACTCAGAATAGATTGGCTGCGATAAATTTCTTCAATAACCAGGTAGGACTCATATAGGAGGGCGTCAGCCATTTCCAGCAAGCGTTCCAAGAGTCCTTTAGGAAGTTGTGCCATCTTTTCTCGTAAAAAAAGAAGTAATTCCGCAGTAGCTTGGGCATCTGAAAGGGCTGTGTGGGCGTGCTTAAGAGGAATTCCTAATTCTCGGCACAATATCGGCAAACTATATTTTTCCAGTTCAGGGAAAAAGACCTGAGCCAATTCGACCGTATCAACACGAGGATTTCTTAGCTCATAACCTTCAAAAAATAAATTTTCCGCCAAAAGATTGGCATCAAACTGAACATTGTGGGCTACAAAAATCCCATCCTCTACCAAGTCAAAGATTTTTCTAGCAACTTGCGAAAAATCAGGTGCTTGCGCCAGACGTTGGTCTGTCAATCCTGTCAGTTCTTTGATATGAGCATCCAAGGGTTCATGTGGATTGACATCCGTCGTATAGTGATCAACGGTTTTTCCGTCCTCAATCACGACAATTCCCACTTGGATAATTTTAGCCTTACTACCTGTGCTAGTTGCCTCTAAATCCACCACAACATAGCGATTACCAATCGTTTTCATTATAAAAAATTATACCAAAAAAAGGGCCATTTGGCACCTGCAAACATGTGATTAGTTTCAAACTCAAAAAGGTTACTGGCCTGAAAAATCCCATCAAATAGAGCATCCTAGCCTGCTGATTTTTTTAAAATAGTGAAGAAATACAAAAAATTGAGAGAAGAAATTTTAAATCTTCCTTCTCTCAACGAATCATGTATTTTATTTAACCATGTCAGGATCGTAGTCATAAAATCCTGTATCAAGGAAACGGTTTTTAGGGTGAAGTTTACGCACTTCTTCATCCAGCAAGAAGGCTTGGTCATGGCTAAAGTTACCCTCTTGGATCAAGCTACGCGCTTGGATAAAGAGTTTTGCAATCTCAACAAAGTTCTGACCAGGTGTATAGAGACCTTCTAATTTCCAGTGAGTAAAGCCATGCTCCACCAATTCTGTTAATTTGGTCATCAAATCAAGGTCGTTATTGGCAAAGATATGAGTACCATGATTGTCTTCAAAAATGGAATAGTGACTCTCAGGATCACTTGGCTCAGCCAAGAAAAGGTCACGCTTGCGAGTCTTTTCATCATCGATATGTGTAAAGTTATAGTAATTTTGCAAGAGCGGACGTTTAGAATGATGGATGACACTGGCACCGTAAACCAAAACTTCAGCAGGAATTTCCAAAATCTCTGGCATTTTGAAGAGTTCAGCCGATGGAATTTCACGCGCCAAAACAGCTTCAGATGCGCCAGCCTTTTGTCCCCAGAAGTTAATCTGGCGACTGCTAGTTACCATGGTTGAAGCATCGTAGATAGTCTTAAATGAATAACCATCGCGGTTGACTACGTAAAAGACACCTGCATCCCCAATCGTAATGTAGTCTGTCTTAATTTCTTCCAAGAAATCAAGGAAAGGCTTGATACGGTCCATCATATCTTGGTGCATGAGAGCATTGACCGCAACGATCAATTCCTTACCAGCATCATGAACCAACTTAGCGATTTCACGTAATTGGTCATAACTAAAGGTCGTTGGCAGACGAAGGCCAAAATCTTTCTCACCGACATAGATACGGTCTACGCCAGCTTCGAGTAGTTGTTCGACTTGTTCAATACTTTCAGCAGTTGCTGTAATGACAATCTTTTCCATAAGAAAAATTATACCACATTTCTCCAAAATCAGCCATGCTTTGAAAATGAAAAGGGACTTTATTCTTTTTGTAACCTTTCTGTAATAATTCTCTGCTGAAAAAATGATAAAATAGGTATGTACTGTTAAGGAGAGAATCATGCCCGCAAGAAAATTACAATCCTATGAGGTAGACTATCAAGAAGAATTAAACCAACAACTTCCTCATTATCAAGCTTATACACCTGAAGCACAAGCTGATAGCAATCTCAAAGAAATTTTATTTTTTGTTAATATCGCTGTTTTTTGTATCTGTATTGCTATCTTTAGTTTTATCTTTTTAGCATTAAAATTATCAACTGCTCTTGCCTTTGCCGCAGCAATCGGATCCAGCTTACTTGTTTTAAAAGTTCAACGGTCTATTATCAAACGAAAACGTAGAAAATAAATCCAAAAGAGTCTGGGACAAAAGGATTTTGATTTTAGGAATTCTTTATTATAAGTTTTTAAAATCGATAGATTAGACAAAAAAGCGAACAAAACAGAATTCTGAGTGTCAGATAACTTGTTTTGTTCGCTTTTTATATTTAAGGTTAGACTTTTGCCCCAGACTCTTTTTATTTTTTCTTTTTCGATGGTGTGTGGATAGCAATCTTCACTTCAAAGATTGTTCCCTTGGGTTTATTATCTTTAACAGTAATGGTTCCTTTAAGCGCATCTACAATTTGCTTGGCCAGAGATAATCCTAAACCGAAACCACCTTTTTGACGAGTTCTAGCCTTGTCCACTCGATAAAAACGATCAAAAATTTTCTTTTTATCTTCTGTCGAAATACCGACTCCATTATCAGAAACCAGTAAATACAGATTACGATCGGTCGCCGAGATAAGAAAATCAATTTCACCATCCTCTTCAGTATACTTGACAGCATTATCAAATAGGATAGTCATCAACTGCTTCAAGAGAAGCTGGTCTGTGACAATCGGACGATGGATACGATTTTCAAAACGGAAGACACGATCATTTTCCGAAGCAATCATCTCATAGTTTGTGAAAGTCGTATTGAAAAAACTAGTTGGAACTTCTGCAAGCTCCGGCTTAATCCCATCATCTCTCCGAGCTAAGTTCAGCAAGTTTGTCGTCAAAAAACGCATATTTCGGACTTCTTCCAAACTCGATGCAATACTTTCGCTCACATCCATAATGGTAGCTTCTGGCTTACGGAAAAGGGTCTCTAAGCGATTTTGCAAAACTGCAAGTGGAGTCCGTAACTCATGACTGGCATTTTCCACAAAGGACTGCTGCTTCTGCATGCTCTCAAGCAGGGGTCGAACACTAACCCGAGCTAGATAAAGACTTGCAAGCAAAGACAAAATCCAGAAACTTACCATCACAACGACAATCAATTGCTCATGCTTTTGACTGGCCTGCTCCAACTGACTGGTATTTATCAAGACAGCAGCATACTTGATATTGGTTGAAACCGAACTGATATTGGTTTCCATCAAAATCATGCGATAGATTTCTTCCTGCCCATAGCTATTAAAAACCTGAATCTGGTAGATATGGCCTAGTTCTTTTTTCTCTAACCTAATCTTATCCAAGCCCAAAAATCGATTTCCAGAAAGAAGTTGAGTAAAGTCCTTATCAAAGAGAATGACTTCCGTATTGGAACTGACATTAGGTTTTATTTCTACTTTACTAGCGTCCGCCCTAGCATTTTCTAAATCTTTAATCTCTTCTGTTGCCCTATTCACTGCCAGTTGAATAACTGCTTGAGGATTTTCACTCAGTCCGTGGAGTTTATCATCCACCGAAGTATAGAGACTCGAATGCATGACCTGCAAAATAATCAGAGTCATTGTAGAGAAAATCAGAGTGAAGACACCAAAGTTGCGGATAAAATAACTAAAATCATCCGCATACCATGTTTTTTTTAGTTTACTGAACATCTTTTAAAATATACCCAACACTGCGCAAGGTTTGCAAATTCTCTGCAAAAGTGGTTCCTTTTAATTTCTTACGGACTTTTGAAACATAAACTTCGACAACTGAAATCGTTGTGTCACTATCAAATCCCCATAGACGATCAAAAATCTGCGTCTTAGGCAAAATCACATTTTGATTTTGAAGGAAATAAACTAGTAAATCGAACTCTTTCCCCAGCAATTCGACTGGAGTATCTTCAACCTTAACGGTATTTGTTGATAAATTGATGAGAATATCTCCATAAGATAGCGTATTTTCATTAAACTTGCCTGAACGTTTGAGAAGGGCCTGAATCCGCATTTTGAGTTCTTCTAGGTAGAAAGGCTTGGTCAGATAATCATCCGCTCCCAGTTCAAATCCATGTCCCTTGTCATCCAAACTTTCCTTGGCGGTCATGATCAGAACTGGTGTCGTAATTCCCTTTTCACGCAATTCTTTTAAGACTTGGAAACCATTTTTTTCTGGCAACATCAAATCGAGCAAAATCAAGTCATAGACACCACTTTCAGCTTCGTAGAGACCTTCTTCACCATCAAATACCTGCATAACATCCGCAAAATCGTCTAAAAAGTCAAATACTGAATTTGACAGACCTAGGTCATCCTCAACCAATAAGATTTTTATCATGAGAAACTCCTCCTTATTAAAACCATTATACCAAATTTGCCTTAAAAAAAACTCAACTCTCTGCATTTTACATGAGATAGCTGAGTTTTCTTTTTATTTTAGGCTTATTTATGCATTTCCGTATTGAAGAACAACTGCTTCGACTGCAGCTTTTTCACGGTTAATCAAGTCAACACGCGCTGCAATTTCCTTGATTCCCATGCCGATGTTACGGCTAAGAGCAAGGTCAGAAAGTTGTGGCTCAAAGAATTCCTTGTACTCTGCCAAGCGTTGCTGAGTCTTAAATACATGAGCAGGAAGGATAACAAAGCTATCAAAGCTCATATCTCCACCAAGGGCTGCCTTAATCCAAGCCCAGTTTTCACGCGCCCAAGACCAAGCTGTTTTCTGAGTTGCTTGATGAGCTAGGAATTGGTAATACCAAGCAGACAAGTCCTGTGGTTTGACCACAAATTTGTCCTTCCAAGCAGCAATCAAGTTTTGGATATTATCCGCATCTGTACTGTATGCAAGAGCTGCTGCCAACTGGCGTTTAAAGACAGCATCTGTTGCGTGAGTATAAGTATCAAGATAAAGTGCTAACAAGTCTTTAGTCTCATGATGTTTCATCTCATTAATCAGAACTTGTGAGCGAATAGCTGCTGGGAGTCCTGCAAGATTCTCCTTGTGTGTTGCGAAGATTTGGCTAGCGACTTGACTAGCTTCTGCATCATTTGAGCGAATCATCATCGAAACAGCCAGCTGACGAACCAATTCATCCTCATCTGATTCTCCGTCTTTAGCTTCAAAACCAAGACGGTCATAGTTATGACGAGCCAATTTAGCAACCAGTCCTTTGAAGGCTGTTTCAGCATCCGTTCCTTCATCAATAAAGCGCTCAAGGGCTGAAATCACTTGAGAAACAGCTGAAACGACAAGGTAAGATTCTTCCTTAGCAAGTTTATCAAGAACTGGAAGCAAGTCTGCATAAGAAATGTGCCCTGCCTCAGCCAACAAACGACGTTCTTGAACAATTTGCAGTTTGCTTGTGTTATCAAGTGTCTCTAGCTCAGCAAGAACAGCTTCTAACAAGTCTCCTTGATAGTCGGTAATATAGTGGGCAGTATTTTCAGTGTTGAGACGAAGAGCTCCTTCATTTTCAGCAAGAAGAGCTGCGTAGCCAGGGATTTCGATACTTTCAGTTTCGAGTGTATCAGGCAAGCCTTTCCAGTTGCTATTGAGTGGCACCACCCAGAGACGGTTCTTGTCTTCGTTCTCACCGATGAAGAATTGTTTTTGTGAAATCTTCAAGACATCATTTTCAACTTTGACAGTAAGAACTGGGTAACCAGGCTGTTCCAACCAAGAATCCATGAAAGCTGCGACATCACGGCCAGATGCTTGACCAAGAGCATCCCAAAGGTCACGACCAATTGTATTGCTGTACTGATGTTTTTCAAAGTAGGCATGCAAACCTTTGGCAAAATCGGCATCACCTAGCCAACGACGAAGCATGTGCATGAGACGGCTTCCTTTGGCATAGACGATAGCGCCATCAAAGAGCGTATTGATTTCATCTGGGTGTTTGACTTCGACGTGAACAGACTGAACACCATCAGTCGCATCGCGTTCAAGAGCGTGAGGTACTCCACCTGTTTGGAAATCTTCAAAGATATTCCAGCTTGGCTCAATGGCATCCACACAGACATATTCCATCATGTTAGCAAAGCTTTCATTGAGCCAAAGGTCATCCCACCATTTCATAGTTACGAGGTTACCAAACCATTGGTGAGCCAATTCATGGGCCACAACAAGGGCAACTTGTTGACGACTGGCAAATGTAGAGTTTTCATCTACAATTAAGCAAACTTCACGGTAGGTCACAAGACCCCAGTTTTCCATAGCTCCAGCTGAGAAGTCAGGAAGGGCGATATGGAGAGATTGAGGGATTGGATACTTGACTCCGTAGTAATCTTCGTAAAACTCGATAGAGCGAACGGCAATGTCCAAAGAGAAATCAAGGTTAGAAAGTGGATGTGCTTTGGTAGAGTATACACCAACGAGGGTACCATTCTTAGTTTTAGCGGTCACCCCTTGCAAATCACCAGCAACAAAGGCCAACAAGTAAGAAGACATGCGAGGTGTTGTCTCAAACTTCCAGATACCTGTTTCCTTACGGTTTTCAACATCGATTTCTGGCATGTTTGACAAAGCCAATTCACCTTCTGCTTGGTCAAAGCAAAGAGAGAGGTCAAAAGTTGCTTTGGCTTCAGGCTCATCCACACATGGGAAAGCTTCGCGCGCAAAATGGCTCTCGAACTGAGTAGACAAGACCTCCTTCTTGACTCCATCAACTGTATAATAAGAAGGGTAAATCCCTGTCATGTTGTCTGTAATTTTACCAGAAAAGGCAAGAACCAATTCAACTTGACCAGCCTCAGCCAATTCGATATGAAGGGCTTCATTGTCATGGTCAACTGTAAATGGACGAGCTTGACCTGCAACTTCTACAGAAGCGATTTCCAAGTCTTTTTGGTGAAGGGAAATACGGTCACTCTGTGCTTGACCAGTGACGGCCACTTTCCCAGAAAAAGTCTTGGTCTCACGACTCAAATCTAAAAATAAATCATAATGTTCAGGAACAAATTGCTTAATAAAATGTTCAACTGCTTGCATAGTTTTCTCCTATTCTAAGTTTAAGAGCTGCTGCTCTTCTTCAAACAAACTTATTATATCATATTTTGCTTGAGAAAAAAGGATTGGACAGCGATTTCCAAAACTTTCTTCCTTCTAGCAGTCTACAGGGGGTAGACCTTGCGAAATTCTTCTAAAACAACCTTGCTTTCAGGTGTAAAAGTCAGCCCTACTTCACCCAAACAGTCTGTGAAAAAGTCCTCATGAACCTGGCGCCAATAGGCAAGTGATTTGTCTCCCTCACCTTCCTTAAAGGCATGTTGCGCAGAAACTTGATTGAAGAGTTCAACAGAAACCTTTGTAATTTCGACAATGCAGACAGACTGATTTTGACTATCTAAAATGATATCGAAGGTCCCTACTTGGGGAAGTGGTTCGTCTTCTAGTACATAGAGGTCATAGGCTGATGCTGTTGCTGTCTTTTCTCCTTTAAACACCAAATCCGCTAAAAGGTCTGGTTCAACTCCAAAAGCCCAAGCATCGATTTCATCTCCGATCAAAGGATTGATTTGCTTGTATTTATTCCACATTTCTTGCGGTATCATGGGTACTCCTTTGTAATTTTTTACTTTCTTCTTTTATGTGTTTAAGATGATCTGGATGGTCAATCTCTAAATCAAAAATCTCTGGAATAGAACTGTAGTGGATAATGCACTTGATACTCAACTGATTCATTTTTTGTATGAAAGAAGTATTCAGATAGCCTGCTACAGCAAAATCAATCTTTTTCATCCTTGCTTTATCCTGCATCTGTCTCAACATATCTAACATTATTGGACTTTCCATATCATGCCATTGACTGTTTCTCACAGTCGCAAAAACAAAAGAAGTCAAATCATTCATTCCAACTACAATCTTTGAAATACCAGCTTCCAGTATCCTGTCCAAGTCAAAATACGCTGACGGTAATTCAATCATTATGCCAATTTTTCCAGTAAAACCATGCTGACGCAGTACTGTAATAGCTTGCTTTAACTGCTCAGCATCATTGACAAAAGGAAAGATAAGAGATAGATTGGGATTGTTTTGATAAACTTCTGTAACGACATGTGCTTCAGCCTGAAATTCATCCGGACACGCCAGCAAACGCCTCGTTCCTCTATAACCAAACAAGGGATGATTTTCATCAAAATACTCTTTAGTCCCCTTTAGACAATTAGCTTCTGTATTCGTTAATTCAGTAAAACGATACCAGACTTCTTCATCTGAGTACAGGGAGCAGATAATCGCTAGATAAATCTTTTACAAATTGCTGACAACTAGGTAACAGTATGTTTTTGTTGAGCTCTCTCAACAAGTATTCCCCACGAATCATGCCGACGTGGTGAAATAATTAGGGGTAAACTTTTTCAATAATTTTTTCGCCACTAAGGGCAAGTTGATTTTTCATAGCCATTCACCTCGTCTTAAAAGATACAACATCATATATAATTATATCAAAATTTCCTCTAGTTCAAAAGCTTCATAAGGTTCAGCTAACTCATATCCTAAAAATTCTGCTACTTTTTTGGAAGCCTCATTATGAGCATCCCAAAGTGGAAACATATCCCTATTTAAACTCTCTAG
This sequence comes from Streptococcus sp. 1449, assembly GCF_013276805.1. Lineage (NCBI taxonomy): Bacteria > Bacillati > Bacillota > Bacilli > Lactobacillales > Streptococcaceae > Streptococcus > Streptococcus sp. 1449. The sequence continues at coordinate 21,057 of NZ_VMLS01000016.1, read as the reverse complement.
AATCATTGCAGCACCAAGCTTTTTAGCAAATCCATTTCCTTGTTCGTTTGGTCTAGTTGCAACTTCCACTTCAACTGCTTCACGGTAAACTAACCCTGAGGAAATTCCAGCAATCAGTTCATTATTTTTAAGAATCACAAAGCCAAATCCACCTTTTAAAACAAAATCCTGATAGGACTCAAAATCCCCCTGTAAATCCTGTGACCATTCTTCCGTAGAAAAGCAGTTATAAATATGATTATCAATAGGCACAATATTGTAACCTTCCTCTAAATGAGTAACTAGATTATTTAAAAATTCAACTTGAAAATTTGCCTTATCTTTAAAAGAATAGCGAGTAAAAGAATTTAGCCCCACTTTTCGATGCAGAAAATCTTGCCAATTAGTATTTTCTGAAATAATAATCTTATAATCTAAACCATATTTTCTAACAAAATCTTCCCAAAATCTGGAATCCAACTCCCCTGCTAGGTATAGAAAATTCCCAACATCATAAAAGCTTGTTGTCCTATCATTGTTTCGGTAGACAGTTCCAATTTGAGATTTAAGACCATAGAGAACCATATTTTTCTTCCATGTTTTAAATAGTTCCATTATCCTCCTACTTCACCTTCCAATTCATGTAAGAAGTCTTGTCCAGTTCTGGAAGTCCTAATAATTCAGACTTAACCTTCAAGACTAATGGCGATACATTTTCTTCTGTAATCTCTTGAATATCCATCCAAATATATCCAAGTGAATCATTCGCACCATCAGACACAGCTTCCGAAGTCGTAACTTGAGGTGCACTCTCATTCATTTCTACATCATACAAGGCCATGACATGGTGAACCATAAAATTTGTTAACTCTTCTCTGACGAAAACATCGTAGATTCGAGGATTAGAGTAGCTTCTAACAGTAAATCCCGTCTCTTCCATAACTTCTCTAGTCAGCGTTTCCGTCAGTCCTTCACCAAGTTGCTGACTGCCTCCAGGTAGATCATACCGATTTTGATAAGGGCCTCTCGTTTTTTCAATGCAGAGTAACTTCCCATTTTCTAAGCAAACAGCGTAGACTCCAAAGTGTCTTTTGACTTCCATCAGATCCTCCTACTTCAAAGACCAGCCGCCATCTATTGTCAAGATTTGTCCTTGCATGGCGCTTGCTTTTCCACTAGCTAAGCAAAGGCTAAGCTCTGCTATTTCCTCTGGTTCAATCCAGCGCTTGATTGGTGTTTCACTAGCCACCCAGTCAGCTAAGCCTCCTGGCTCAAAATCCGCAGCGGTCATAGCCGTCTTGACTGCTCCTGGAGCGATACCAAAGACCTGAATCCCAGCTTCTGCATAATCTAGAGCCAACTGCTTGGTAAATCCAGCCAAGGCATGCTTAGAGGAAGTATAGGCGTGACCACCTCCACCTGCTAGGCTAGAAGCAATGGAGCACATATTGATAATGATTCCTTTTTTATTCTCTAGCATTTGTGTCAAATAATACCGAGTCAACTCTACTGGAGTAACGTAGTTGATTTCAAAAATCTCCTGAATTTCCTGCACTGATTGTTCCAACAGTGGTTTGTAATCATCCAAAACTCCAGCAGTATTGCACAAAACCTCAACCTGAGGACACCAGTCAAAAATAGGTTCCAAGTCCAAGGTCAAATCTCTCTGTAAAAAGTGAAAATCACCCTCTAAGAGTAGATTTTCACCTTGGTCAACTCCATAAACTTGATAGCCCTTCTCTAAAAAGAGTCGAGCCTGAGCCAGACCAATCCCTGAACTTACTCCCGTAATCAATACGCGTCTAGTCATGTACTTCTACCCAATCCGTCGCCAAAACATCACAAGGTGTCGGACTCCACATGGAAAAACCTTCTCCTTCGCCAGAAACGTTGATTAGGAAGTAGGGCGTCACTTCAAGTGCAACCCCATTTTGCTCGATAGTGTCAAAAAGTTGGACATAGTTTTCAGCACCTCCCCAACCAGTTCGTACATATTTTTTCTTAGCCTTTAACCCAGGCAGGATTTCTTCAAAAGTCATGTTATTCTCCTTTAAAATCAATAATTCTTCCCTTCATTATAACAAAAAAACCGCTTTGCAACGGCTTTTTGACTGTGATTTATTTACATCTGCTTCTACTTACGGCAAATTATTCCCTGCTGCAAGATAAATTTCATACCATTCTTTTCTTGTTAAGCTAAAGTTTGCCGCTTGGCTAACTTCTCTCAAGTGATTAGGATTTGTGGTACCTACGACTGCCTGCATTTTTGCTGGATAACGCAATATCCAAGAAATGGCAATAGTTGAAGGGGTTACTCCATATTTAATAGCTAAACGATCAAGTACTTGATTTAAAGCTTGAAATTTCTCATTTCCAACAAAATTCCCTTTAAAATACCCGAATTGTAAGACAGACCAGGCTTGAATGACCACATCGTGTAATTGGCAATATTCAAAAATACTGCCATCTCGCATAGCTGCTTGACTATCTTCCATATTAACATGAAAACCTGATTCAAATCCTGGAGTAAAAGCCGCACTCAATTGCAGCTGATTAACAGCTAACGGCTGCTTGACATCTTTTTTAAGTAACTCCATCATCATAGGATTTTGATTAGAAACTCCAAAATCTCGAACCTTACCTTGTTTATAAAGGAGATCAAAGGCTTCTGCTACTTGGTCAGATTCCATCAAAGCATCTGGTCGATGAAGAAGCAAGCTATCTAGATGATCAATCTTCAATCTTTGCAAAATACCGTCAACTGATTTTATAATATAGTCCTTAGAAAAATCAAAATAGGTAAATTCTTCAATGCGAATGCCACATTTGGACTGAATCCACATCTTTTCTCTTAAATCTGGACGATTTTTTAGGACAAGACCTAGCAGTTCTTCACAACGACCACGACCATAAATATCAGCCAAGTCGAAAGCATTGATTCCAACAGAAAGTGCTGTTTCTACAAGCTCTTCAACTTCTTTTACAGACTTATCTTCTATTCTCATCATTCCGAGAACAATTTCTGATAATTCTTTGTCATCTTGACCAAGAGTTATGTATCTCATCAAATTTTTCTCCTTTAATTCTACATTCTTCATTTAATTATAACAAAAAACCGCTTTGCAACGGCTTTTTGACTATATTTCACTCCATTTTATCTTCTTAAACCCACGGAACAAGACAAAGATTCCAATAAAGAGGACAGCTAAAGGAATAATCTTTGTGAGGAAAACATTTGAAATGCCCATCCACTCATAATAACGGAGCAGAGAACCCACCACAAGATGGGCAACAATCATACTGACAAAGGGACGAAAGACCGCTTCTTTCCAATTCCAAATACTGATGACTAGAGAAAGCGTAAAGACAAGGAAACTGTCCCAGGGAGCAGGAAGATAAAAGGCTCCTTCTTGTACAAAACTTCCTATTCCTACATATCCCAGAACAACTAGCAGAACAAGAATCCCAACGACAATATAGGTGCCAATTTTCATTTTAGAAGAATCTTGGACTAAGCTCCAACGTAAGATTGTAGCCACAAGCCCAAAGCCAACTAGAAAAAGAAGAAGTTGCCCTAAAAACGTGAGCAAATTGACTGTTAAGAGAGGACCTTTAGAAAAATCGCCTAGTAGTTGATAGTAATGTAATACCGCCAGGACAAGAATTGGTGTTAAAAAGGACTCTTTGACCGAACTACGTGGTGCTTCCTTGAGCATCTCTTTCATTAATTTTTTAGGATTCTTACCTAAATAATCCTCTGCACTCATGCCATCTCGTTCTGCTTCTGAAAAATCTAACATCATCAAATAAATCTGCTCTCTGAGATAGTCTTCATCATAGAGAAATCCAGCAAGATTAAAACTATCCCACAGTTCCTCAAAATACTGCTGATTGTCCTCAGAAAACTCATGCAACAAATTGTTTGTTTCTTCATAATACTTCATTTTCTTCATGGTTTAACCCCCATTCTTAATCCCTTCTACTTTTTGACTCAAATCGTCCCATTGTTGCCAAAAGACCGAGACACGCTCTTCTCCTTCTTTGGTTAACGAAAAATACTTCCGATCTGGACCATCTGGCGACGGGCGCATGTCGCCTCTTATCCATTGATTTTTTTCTAACTTTTGCAACAAAGGATAAATAGTTCCTGGAACGATAGTATCAAATTCAGCCTCTCGCAAAGTCTGAACCAACTCATAACCATACCGCTCTTTTTGACCAATCATATCCAAGACACAACCTTCAAGAACACCTTTTAACAGTTGAGTTTCTTTCATCCCTTCTCCCTTCTAATCTATTTTGTAATACCTACTAGTAGCTTCAGCTATAGTATACCACTTCCACACTAGTTTGTAAAGCATAATAGTTAATACTCTTCGAAAATCTCTTCAAACCACGTCAGCGTCGCCTTAGGGTATATATGTGACTGACTTCGTCAGTCTTATCTACAACCTCAAAACAGTGTTTTGAGCTGACTTCGTCAGTTCTATCTATAACCTCAAAGCAGTGTTTTGAGCTGACTTCGTCAGTTCTATCTACAACCTCAAAGCAGTGTTTTGAGCAACCTGCGGCTAGTTTCCTAGTTTGCTCTTTGATTTTCATTGAGTATAAATAAAAAAACAGAACTAGCCTGAACTAGTCCTGTCTATTGTTACCCAATCACACTTCCGTTTGGTACAGCTGGATCAACTGTAAGAAGGGTTAATTGTCCATCATGTTCAGCTGAGAGAATCATCCCTTGGCTGACATATTTTTTCATCATTTTACGTGGTTTGAGATTGGCAACAATTTGAACTTTCTTGCCGACCAATTCTTGTTCATTTGGATAGTATTTTGCAATTCCAGAAAGAATTTGACGATCTTCTCCATCACCAGCATCCAAGCGGAATTGAAGCAACTTATCAGAACTTTCCACTTTAGACACCTCTTTAACTTCGGCAACACGGATTTCGACCTTGTCAAAGTCTTCAAACTTGATTTCTTCCTTGTTGAGTTTGAGTTCGACTTCGTCTGGATTCCATTCTTTTTCGACAGCTGGCTTGTTACCTTCCATTTGTTCCTTGATATAGGCGATTTCTTCTTCCATATCCAAACGTGGGAAGATTGGTGTTCCTTTGGCAACTACAGTCTCATCTGCCGGGAAGTCAGCCAAGCTCAAGTTTTCAAGGCTCGCTACTTCTTCCAAGCCAAGTTGAGTCAAGACTGCACGACTGGTTTCCATCATAAATGGCTCAATCAAGTGAGCTACAACACGAAGGCTGGCTGCCAAGTGGCTCATAACACTTGCCAATTGATCGCGGAGTGCTTCATCCTTAGCCAAGACCCATGGAGCTGTCTCGTCGATGTATTTGTTAGTACGAGAGATAAGGATCCAGACTGCTTCAAGTGCACGTGGATAGTCAACTGCTTCCATGTGTGTATGGTAGTCGGCGATTGATTGCTCTGCAACCTCAGCAAGAGCATTGTCAAACTCTGTTACACCCTCTACATAGGCTGGAATTTGCCCATCAAAGTACTTGTTAATCATAGAGACCGTACGGTTAAGGAGGTTCCCAAGGTCATTGGCCAATTCATAGTTGATACGGCCGACATAGTCTTCAGGAGTGAAGGTTCCGTCTGAACCAACTGGAAGGCTACGCATGAGGTAGTAACGAAGTGGGTCAAGCCCATAACGCTCTACCAACATTTCAGGGTAAACGACATTTCCTTTAGACTTAGACATTTTTCCGTCTTTCATGACAAACCAACCATGGGCAATCAAACGATCAGGTAATTTAACATCCAACATCATAAGAAGGATTGGCCAGTAGATAGAGTGGAAGCGAAGGATGTCTTTTCCTACCATATGGAAGACTGTTCCATTCCAGAACTTGTCAAAGTTACCATGTTCGTCTTGACCGTAGCCAAGAGCTGTCGCATAGTTAAGAAGGGCATCAATCCAAACATAGACAACGTGCTTAGGATTTGATGGGACTGGGACACCCCAGGTAAAGGTTGTACGAGAAACTGCCAAATCCTCTAAACCTGGCTCGATGAAGTTGCGAAGCATTTCATTCAGACGACCATCTGGAGTGATAAATTCAGGATGGGACTTGAAAAATTCGACCAAACGATCTTGGTATTTGCTAAGGCGAAGGAAGTATGATTCTTCGGATACCCATTCAACCTCGTGACATGATGGAGCAATACCACCAGTCACATTTCCAGCTTCATCACGGAAAACTTCTGCCAGTTGGCTTTCTGTAAAGAATTCTTCGTCTGATACTGAATACCAACCAGAGTATTCACCCAAGTAGATATCATCTTGAGCAAGTAAGCGTTCAAAGACCTGTGCGACAACTTTTTCATGGTAGTCATCAGTTGTACGGATAAATTTATCGTATGAGATATCTAGTAATTTCCAGAGTTCTTTGACTCCAACTGCCATCCCATCAACATAGGCTTGTGGTGTAATGCCAGCTTCTTCAGCTTTCTGCTGGATCTTCTGACCATGTTCATCAAGACCTGTCAAATAAAAGACATCGTAGCCCATCAGGCGTTTGTAACGTGCTAGGACATCACAAGCAATGGTTGTGTAGGCAGAACCGATATGCAGTTTTCCAGATGGATAGTAAATCGGCGTTGTAATATAAAAATTCTTTTCAGACATAATTTTTCCTTTCCAGGCAAATGAAACCTGTTTTTCTAACACTTCATTATATCACATTTTTAAGGATTTTCGATAGGGAAATCCATACAAAAACAAGATAGACGAGTGTCCATCTTGTTGATCTTATTCATAACGAAGGGCTTCAATTGGATCAAGTTTCGATGCCTTGTTGGCTGGCAAGACCCCAAAAATCATACCCACACTAGCCGAAACTGCAAGACTAAATAGGGCAACTGGGATTGATACTCCAACTTCTATACCTTCTATTAAACCTTGCAATAACAAACCTGCTAAGGCAGTTAAACCACTTGCAATTGTCAAGCCAATTAAGCCACCTAACAAGGTCAAAATCATGGATTCAATCAAAAACTGAATTAAAATATTGGCACGTGTTGCGCCCAAAGCCTTACGAAGACCAATCTCACGAGTGCGCTCTGTCACCGAAACCAGCATGATGTTCATGACACCAGTTCCTCCAACAAAGAGAGAAATCCCTGCGATGGAACTAATAATCGTCGTCATAAAACTAAACGATTGTTGAATTTCTGCAAATACAACGGACTCATCTGCCACCTGGTATTCTCCCTGTTGTAAGCCTGCAAGCTCTGTCATTTTTCGTGCCAGTTCTGGACCCAGAGTTGGGGTTAAACTGGTATCATTCACTCGAAAAACAATACTAGCTATTTCATCTACATTAAAATTCGCAGCAAGGGAGATATTGGTAGTAATAGGCAAGCCACCAAACCCATATATTTTTGACTTTTTAGCCTCCGGACTAGTATAAACCCCAATGACCCGGTAACTAAATCCATTGACTTCTACAACCTTGTTAATAGCCTCTTGAGGAGATTCAAATAAACTAATGGACAATTCCTCATCTAGCAAAATGACACTTGCAAACTCTTTGAAATCTTGCTCTCTCAGACTACGACCTGCAATAATTTCATTCTTAACAGCGTCCATGTAAGTTCTGTTTCCACCTGTCAAATTAGCATTCTCAACCTTTTTATCTTGATAGGTCAAGATGGCATTCGTTGAATTGGTTACATAGTAACTATCCACTCCCTTGAGTTTGGCTGCCTCTTGGACCCAGGATTCTTGCGGTTTTGGCGGTTCAACAGGAATTTCCTCTTCCTTTCCAGAAACCGTAAAAGCTGATTGTTTCTGAGTAAAAGACCCATCTTTACTTTTTTTAGGAGAGAAGAAGACGCTAATATTTTTCTGAGATTTGGTCATATCTTTATTAACTTGACGAGATAGGGAATCTCCCAAAGCCATAATCACAACAACTGATGAAACACCGATAATAATCCCAATCATGGTAAGCAAAGAACGCATCTTGTGAGCCATGATAGATGAAAAGGAAAATTTCAGATTCTGCATCTTAGTTTTCCTCCTTTCCTAACTGAGCACTGTCAGATGAAATGACTCCATCTCGAATGATAATCTGACGTTTAGCATAGGCAGCAATCTCAGGCTCATGCGTTACCATGATAATGGTTTTTCCTTCTTTGTTCAAGTCAACCAATAGTTGCATAATTTGATTCCCTGTTTTGGTATCCAAGGCTCCTGTCGGTTCGTCCGCTAGGATAATAGAAGGATTGTTTACCAAGGCACGAGCAATAGCCACACGTTGCTTTTGACCACCAGATAATTCCGAAGGCAAATGGTGACTACGTTCTGTCAATTCAACCTTGTCTAAATACTCCTCAGCCAACTTGCGCCGTTTTGAAGACGAAACTCCTGCGTAAATCAAGGGCAATTCTACATTTTGCAGAGCATTGAGCTTCGATAGAAGAAAGAACTGCTGAAAGACAAAACCGATTTGTTGGTTACGAACCTTGGCTAATTGTTTTTCACCCAGTCCAGCCACTTCTTGGCCTTCAAGATAATACTCTCCACTGGTTGGTGTATCCAACATGCCAATCGTATTCATCAGAGTGGACTTCCCAGAACCAGATGGTCCCATGATGGCAACAAATTCACCCTCATTCACTTCTAGATTGATGTTTTTGAGAACCTGCAGTTCTTGGTCACCATTGCGATAGCTTCTGCAGATATTTTTTAGACTAATTAGTTGCTTCATCAGCCTTCACCTCTTTTCCTTCTTCCAAGGAAGATGTTGGATTACTGATGACCTTAGCGCCATTTGTCAAACCAGAAGTGATTTCTTGATTTTCTGCGTCAGCATTTCCCAATGAAACCTCAACTTTTTTAGCCTTTTGTTGTTCATCCACAATCCAGACATAATTTTTACTATCATCCATTACTAGACTGCTGACAGGAACAAGAATAGCCTTGGTTTTGCTTTTAACCTCAATGTTGACAGAAAAACCTTGTTTCAAATCACCAACTTCGCCTGTCACATCAATAGTATAAGGGTATTTAGAACCTGTATTAGCCCCAGCTGCTGGACTAGCTGCTTCACCATTGTTTTTAGGATAGTCAGAAATATAGCTTAATTTCCCAGTCCATTTTTTATCAGGATATACTTTAGAAGTAAAGCTTACTTCTTGACCTACAGAAAGGTTGGCTAGATTGTACTCAGACAATTCTCCCTTGACTTGTAAATTTTCATTGCTGACAATATGAACCATAACTTGACTCGCCCCTGTTGGAGATTTAGAAACATTGCTATTGACTTCGACTACAGTTCCCTCTAGGGTACTGAGAACAGTTGTTGCATCCAATTGACTTTGAGCCTTGCTTAATTGCGCTGCAGCATCTGCACGCGCATCACGGGCATCACCCAATTGAGCGTCAATAGAAGCAACAGAATTTCCAGCAACTGGAGTTGGACTTTGCACCGTTACATCTTCTCCTCCTGCTGGTGCAGGTAACTGGGGAGCTGAAGCAGCTTCATTTCGTGCTTGGTTGAGTTCGTTGATATGACGGTCTGCCTTCGCAACTGCTCGACTCGCTGAATCATAGGCCGCCTGGGCTTCTGAACTACTGTACTTGACTAAAGCCTGCCCTTCGCTGACCTTATCCCCCACAGAAACAAGGATTTCGTCTAAATCTCCCTTGCTAGCATCAAAATAAACGTATTGTTCATTTTTTGCCGTTACTGTTCCTGATAATAAAACAGAGGATGCCACGCTTCCTTCCTTGGCAACAACAAGATGAGTAGGTTCATCTTTTACAGCGGTTTGCGAGGGTTGTCTAAAGAGTAAAATCCCCCCGGCACCCAATACAACTACACTGGCAGCACCGATGGCTGCATACAGTTGCCACTTTTTAGCTTTACCATTCTTTTTCTTCATAATGAAACTCCTTTTCTTTTTTACAATACTTTGCTATTATACCAAATTTCCCTCCAGCAAACAATGCAGTTCAGATGGAAATAATGACAGTTCAGGATTAAACAATCGTTCGGAAATCCTCCTTTTCTATTGTACTAGTTATATGATACACTATCTTGACTTATTTGGCAAGCTTTTTTGCAATTTTTTGTGCGTAGCAGATTTTTGCAATCAAATCAAAAAAAAGATAGAATATGACTATCAAAAAATGACACTCGACTATTTAAAAGAGTACAAAGGAGTTTTCAATGAGAGAATACGATATCATCGCTATCGGTGGAGGTAGCGGAGGAATTGCCACCATGAACCGTGCTGGTGAACATGGAGCCAAAGCGGCCGTTATTGAGGAAAAGAAATTAGGTGGAACCTGCGTCAACGTCGGCTGTGTTCCTAAAAAAATCATGTGGTACGGGGCGCAAATCGCTGAGACTTTCCATCAATTTGGAGAAGACTACGGCTTTAAGACTACTGATCTTAACTTTGACTTTGCAACCCTACGTCGCAATCGTGAAGCCTACATTGATCGCGCTCGTTCTTCTTATGATGGTAGTTTTAAACGCAACGGTGTAGACTTGATTGAAGGTCATGCTGAATTTGTAGATTCTCATACTGTCAGCGTAAATGGTGAACTGATTCGTGCTAAACATATCGTGATTGCTACTGGTGCCCATCCAAGTATTCCTAATATTCCTGGTGCTGAGCTAGGTGGCTCTTCTGATGATGTATTTGCCTGGGAAGAACTTCCAGAGTCAGTTGCTATTCTAGGCGCGGGTTATATTGCCGTTGAATTGGCTGGCGTACTCCACACTTTTGGTGTCAAGACAGACCTCTTTGTTCGCCGCGATCGTCCTTTACGTGGTTTTGATTCCTACATCGTTGAAGGTTTGGTCAAGGAAATGGAAAGAACAAACTTACCACTTCATACTCACAAAGTCCCTGCCAAGTTAGAAAAAACTGCTGACGGCATTACCATTCATTTCGAAGATGGTACTAGTCACACAGCTAGCCAAGTTATCTGGGCTACAGGCCGCCGTCCAAACGTTAAGGGCTTGCAACTTGAAAAAGCTGGAGTCACTCTGAACGAACGTGGCTTTATCCAAGTGGATGAATACCAAAATACTGTTGTTGAGGGAATCTATGCTCTAGGTGATGTAACAGGTGAAAAAGAACTGACTCCAGTTGCTATCAAGGCTGGACGTACTTTATCTGAACGTCTCTTTAACGGAAAAACTACTGCAAAAATGGATTACTCAACTATTCCAACTGTTGTCTTTTCACACCCTGCTATCGGAACTGTTGGTTTGACAGAAGAGCAAGCTATTAAAGAATACGGTCAAGACCAAATCAAGGTTTACAAATCAAGCTTTGCATCTATGTACTCTGCTTGCACTGGCAACCGTCAAGAATCCCGTTTCAAACTCATAACAGCTGCTTCAGAAGAAAAAGTTGTCGGACTTCATGGAATTGGCTACGGCGTTGATGAAATGATTCAGGGATTTGCCGTTGCTATCAAAATGGGAGCAACCAAGGCTGACTTTGACGCAACTGTAGCGATTCACCCAACTTCATCTGAAGAATTTGTAACCATGCGTTAATCGAAACAAAAGAAGCAAAGCAAAAAACACTTCTAAATATCAAAAAGCGAGTATTTCCGTAGTTGGAGATACTCGTTTTCTTATGTTTTATTTTATAGTATGTTGAAGTAAGATATGCAAAAATCAATTAACAAACCATAGCAAAATACAAGGATTATAATACAATCATTTATTCTTTTCTTTAAAAGATTCATATATTTTTTTATATAATTCTTTTATATCTTTTTTCTGAGAATTCAACTCTTCTTTACCGTAGTCAAAGTTTGCTACCACAAATCCCGCGCCATCATCAGAAAAAGTAAAAAATTCTATTTCAATTAGTTTATTATGCTTAGAGTCCTCTATGGTGTCTCCTAAACCATTATTGAATTTCTTCACTTCTTCTTCACGAACTCCGAACCCCGTAGCAGCTCCATTTGCAATGATGTTTGAAAATACTTCTTCTGAAGATGATACTTCTTTCACAGTTATGAAGTATATAGCTTCTTCCGTTTCTACTTGTCTCACTTTATTCCATTTTTCTGTATCACTAGAAGAAAGCGTATAGATTGTTAACTCTACCGTTGGCTTATTGATATTTTCTTTTGTAATCATTTGTTTTCCAAAAAAGAAAATGGCGAGTACCCCAGTTACAAAGATCAAAGCAATATAAATTTTCTTTTTCATACCTTATACCCTATATCTTTCATGTCAATTATCACATCAACTTCGTTATAGACAGCTGGATCATGTGTCGCTATAATGACATATTTATCTTCAGTTGTTTCATTCAATAGTAAACGAATAATTTCTTTTCCAATCTCACCATCTAAAGCTCCTGTAGGTTCATCTGCTAAGATAATTTTACGTGGTTTCATTAACATTCTGGCAATAGCTACACGTTGAGCCTGCCCTCCAGACAATTCATATATTTTTTGGTGTAAATAGTCACTTGACAGTCCTACTTTTTCAAGTACGTCAGTTATTGTTTTTTTGTCTTTAGTGATAAGGCTCAGATTATCATATACTGTTTTGTTATCTATTAAAGAATAATTCTGAAATACATATCCAACAGTATTTTTAAAAAAAGTTCTTTCTTTTATCTTCCAAATATCTTGTTTATCAACTAAAACATTCCCACTGTCAATTTTTTCTAATCTTCCTATAATATTAAGAAGGGTACTTTTACCGGAGCCAGAACCTCCAATCAATGCATAGCTTTTTCCAGATTCAAATATTAAATTTAAGTCTGTAAAGATCTTCTTTGAGCCGAAACTTTTTGAAACGTTCAAAAGGTCAATTGTCATGATTCATCTCCTTTTAAAATTTTAGTGTAGCTTTCAGATAATTTTCTAAAACTCATTATGATTGACAACATCAAAACTAGCAGAGAAGCCGCTCCAATATATAGCAACTCTATTTGCCCTGTCACAAGAAATGTAAATAGAATAACCATTGTAATAGTCATCATAAAATATTTGAGACTTGAAATTGCTATATATGTTTTTGAAAGACCCAAAATGATTTTTTTCACATATTCATTCTGTTTTAGAGTAATAAAAAGTTGGACATATTGATAAATGAGTATAAAGATAATACTGTAAATTATCTTCTGCAAGATTTGTGAAAGTAAAATTTGGTGCTCTAAGGATTGAATCTTTAATTTCACAATTTGGTAAACATCTACTGGATTCATTGAGAAATTCAACGGGACAGTCATCTCATTTATTTTTTTTACCGCTTCAGGACTAAAAAGAGACTTATTAGTTATATTACTAGCCAAAGTAAACTTATTATTTTCCATCATTTTGTCCGTATCTAACACAACAACAATGTTATCTTGGCTATCTGCTACACTTGCCAGCGGTAAAATATCTTTATTTTTATGATCGATATCAGCATCCTCATTAAAATAAAAAATTTTTTCCCCATCAGGAATTATTTGTACTGCAAGCTGTTCTTTTGTATAGTGTGTTCCAATAAATTGTTCTGCTACAACTGTATTCTCAATAGATTTCTGGTTTTCTTTCCATTTCTCAGGAATATAGATGGTTGCTATCTTATTATCTAAAAGATGATAGTTTGTCCCATTCACTTTATTTTGTAGGTTAGCACCTGTTTGATTAATATAAATCAACTCTTTATTTATTTCTGGATTCGTTATTCCGTCATTTTCTAATTGTTTAGAAAAGTCTTCTAAAACATGAGATGTTTTCATAAAATCTGGAACATATGCTGAAGATCGTTCTATATATAAGAAATCTAAGTTTTTTAAGGCAGCAACTATCTGTAGATACTGACCATCTGAATCATTAACTTCTCCATTTTTAGCAGAGTTACTTTCAATTCCAAGGAACTCAATCCTTCTCCAGTCTTTTACTGTGTCCCACGGTACTAAATTCTGTATTTGTATGTTCATACTAGATTGACTACTCTTTGTTTCTTGTAAAAAAATTCCTGAGACAAGGATGATAATCGAAATAATGACAAGCCATACGACAAAAATAAGCTTGTTTTTTGCCTTGTTTTTAATAATTTCAATGGGCTTTTCAATCTGAATCGTCAACCAAAATAAAACAAAGGTGATGAGATCAATGATTTGAAATAGTATAAAATTCGTTAAAAGCAGAGAGAAAAATAACTTAGAGCTATAGGTGAAGAAACCATTACCCAAAAAAGAACTGTAAGAAATCATCAATAAAGCCATCATAATCAGTTCAAAAATAAGAGAAATGCCATACTCTCTTCTTAGATCGTATACAGTCAAGCCCAAAGAACGTCGTATCACTCCTTCTTTGATCTGCCTCGTCCTAACAACAAATAAAACAACTAATAAAGTTAAGTAAATTGAACCCATTAACAGTATTCTTAAAGTTCCAGTGAATTGTAATATTCCTCCTATATACCAAGGATAAGCCATATAGACTGTTTGCAGCCCCGTCATCGTAAGTGGTTTCAAACTATCTACATCCATTTTCCCAAGGGTATAATACATCCCTATTATTGGTGCTGACTTTAATTGTTCATTATTTACATCATCAAAATTTACATACTTCAACTGACCCGAACTCTGAACGATTGGCTTGTAAATGGTAACCTTTTCCGTTTTTGACAAGTCACGAACCATTTCGTATATTTCGTTATTAGAAAGATTACTTTTTCCTTGGATAGAAAAAGCACCATCAATTGGTAAAGGTATGGGGATTTCGGTATCACTAATAGTGACCAGACCAATTGTAGCAATCAAACAAAAGAAGAATCCAATGATACATAATTTTAATTTCATAAGCAATTACCATATTACAAAAGACCCTATTTTATAATTGGGTCTCCTGTTTTCATAAATTATTTTTAAAATCTATAATAATCCCAATATGCATTTAAGCGAACATCGTTCCAAGATTTTGTTGCACTTGAATATGCCCATCCATAATCTTTTTTTATCGTAAGCTTTAACGGTTCCCCAATAATTCGTTACTGAAAATTTTGAACCAATATTATCTGGAGAACTAACAAAGTAATTTGAATAACCATAGCTATTATCTACACCATACTGCCATACATCAATAATGGGACTTGGAGCAGGGTGTGCTGTAGTTGCACTAACAACACTAGCTGCAGTAGCAAAGCTAAAACTGAAAACACTTGCAGCTAGAAAAACAGATGCTTTCTTATTAATTCTTTTTTTAATTTTACTTCTCCTTGGATTAAAATATTTGATGAAGACTAAGTAATAGTCCCCTTTTTAGTCCCTCCATATTACTTTAATATGAATTGATTATATTTAGGTTTTTAATCACCGTTATGGTATCTAGAGTCGTTAAAATATCTCGTAACTACCCCTCCTTTTAAAATTGAACACATCTAAATGCATCCGTTTACATTTTTAATATAACACTTATTTTTTAATTTGTCAAATATTTACTAGTATATTTTTTATTAATAAAATAGGATTATCTATACAGACAATTTTCGAATCAACAAAAAAATTATCCAACTTAACCAATAAGCAAAATCGGCCGTTACAGTTTTTGTTACCTTGTTTTAAAAAATTGGTTGACAATGATTCCTCTATGAGTATAATAGTTACTATACATCAGAAAAGAGGTTAACTATTTTGAAAAAAGCTCACATTTATGCTATCCCTGCTATTGGGGCTGCTCTCATTGCTGTTTTGGCACAAATCAGTCTTCCAGTTGGACCTGTTCCCTTCACTCTGCAAAACTTTGCAATCGGCTTGATTGCTACTGTCTTTAGACCGAGAGAGGCTGTACTTTCTGTTGGACTCTATCTTCTTCTAGGTGCTATCGGTCTTCCTGTGTTTGCAGGAGGTGGAGCTGGTTTTCAGGCTTTAGTTGGCCCTACTGCAGGCTATCTTTGGTTTTATCTCGTTTACTCTGGACTTACTTCCTCTCTAACCAACAGCAAGAGCGGAATTGTCAATATTTTTCTTGCAAATCTCTTGGGTGATGCCCTTGTCTTTGTCGGAGGGATTCTCAGCTTGCATTTTCTAGCTGGAATGGCATTTGAAAAAGCTCTTGTTGTGGGGGTCATTCCCTTTATCATTCCAGACCTTGGTAAACTTCTAGCTATTAGTTTGATTAGTCGTCCTCTACTTCAACGCCTTAAAAATCAGGCTTACTTTGCTAACTAAAAAAGGATATCGAGTTGTCATAACTCAGTATCCTTTTCTTTTATTTTGAAAACTTAGTTTCCTTTAAAAGCATCCACCATTGTTTGAAATTCTTCATTGGAAAGAGTAATTCCTTTGCCCATCTTCGTATGGTCTGGACTCCAAGCACGAATATCAAACTTTGCAGGGGCACCATTAAAGCTCACACGGTTGATTTCCTTAGTCCAACCTTTTTCGTTTTCAGAAAGAGTCAACAAGTGCTCTTCGATTTCAAATGTAAATTCTGCCATTTTCTTCTCCTTTTTTAACTTTCATCTGATTATTCGTAAAATCTTGTAGATTTTAGGAAAATTTTATATAATATTGATATAAAAGAAGGGAGGCCAATATGAGACATAAATTCCAGCAAGTTCTAGGTAAAATACATGACTTTTTAAATGGACATGAAGAACCAGATCAGACTGAAAGCAACTCCCTTACACCCACTATTGAAGAGGCTATCCAGAAACAAACCGCTGTTCACCTTATCTTGTCTGAGGCAAGCTTTACAGGTGACATCATCAAATACGATCAGCAAAGCCAGCAAATTATCGTGAAAAATTTTGCCAAAAATGTGACCCGTATTATCCGCATAAGCGATATTCAACGCCTGCGATTTGTCCCCTCAACTGTCCAAACAGCCCAAAAAAATAGATTTAAGAAAGAGTGAGATGTAGTTGCTTCATCCCACTCTTTTTTCTTAGCGAATTTGTTCAAAATGTAAATGAACTGCGATATGATCTCCATAACCACTTCTTTCCAAGTCACGTTGTAGACGATAGGAAATGTAGTGTTCTGCAATAGTAATGTAACCTGCACCCAATAAACGATGTTCAACCATAGATTGAATCATACTGATAGTCGCACGTTCCACCTTGGCCTCTTCCAAATCCAAAACCACTTTCTTAGTGACTTGTGCAAGGTTTTGACGCAAATCATCTGTCAATACATAGACAGTCTGGGCTGCCTTTAAGATGGCTTGGTAAATCTTATCTGGATTAAATTCAGCAATTTCTCCATCACGTTTGATTACTTGCATAGGTTTCTCCTTTATTCTTTGTTTTCTTTAATTTCTGCCAGCATTTTTTCTTCTTCTGCTGTCAGTTGATAATCTTCAAGCAAATCCGGTCTGCGCTCGTAGGTTTTCTTTAAACTCTCATACAGACGCCACTGACGAATCTTCTCATGGTGCCCGCTCATCAGTACATCTGGCACGACCATCCCTCGATAATCATAAGGACGTGTGTATTGAGGATATTCGAGAAGGCCTGAAGAAAAACTATCATCTTGGTGGCTAGACTCCTTGCCAATCACTTCTGGAATCAGGCGTACCGTAGCATCAATCATAGTCATGGCCGCCAATTCTCCTCCAGTCAAGACATAGTCTCCCAGGGAGATCTCATCTGTCACCAAGGTCTTAATGCGCTCGTCATAGCCCTCATAGTGACCGCAGATAAAGATCAGTTCCTCTTCTTTGGCCAAATCCTCTGCATAGGCTTGATCAAACTGCTTTCCAGCTGGATCAAGGAGAATCACGCGCGGATTCTTTTTTTCAATAGTATCAAAAGCATCAAAAATAGGTTGGGCTCGGAGCAGCATCCCCTGACCGCCTCCATATGGTTCATCATCGACGTGACGGGCCTTTTCAGCCTTTTCTCGAAAATTATGATACTGGATATCCAAGAGCCCTTTTTCTCGAGCCTTTCCAACGATTGAGTGCTCCAGTGGAGAAAACATCTCTGGAAAGAGGGTTAAAATATCAATCTTCATCGTCTAACCCTTCTAAGATTTCCACGTTGACCCGTTTATTTGGAATATCAACATTGAGAACCACTGGTGGGATATAAGGCAAGAGCAAGTCACGCTTGCCTTTTCGCTTGACCACCCAGACATCGTTAGCACCTGGTTGCAGGATTTCCTTGATGGTTCCAATCAAATTATCACCCTCATAGACTTCCAAACCGATAATCTCGTGATAATAAAATTCACCATCGTCTAAATCGTTTAAATCTTCCTCAGCGACCTTGAGACTGTATCCCTTGTACTTTTCGATAGCGTTGATATGGTACATATCTTTGAATTTAATAATGTCAAAGTTCTTCTGTTTACGGTGGCTAGCAATGGTCACTGTTTGAACAAACTGATCTTTTTCATCAAACAAAGCTAGCTCAGCCCCTTTTTTAAACCGTTCTTCTGCAAAATCCGTCACAGACAAGACTCGCATCTCACCCTGCAACCCTTGCGTATTGACGATTTTCCCAACATTAAAGTAGTTCATCTTGTCTCCTGTAGTCTCCTTCTTTCCATCTTATTCTGACAATTCTCGAATAATAGTCGCAATTTTTTCGGATTCAGACCACTGTAAATAATGGTGATTCCCTCCTAAAATGAGTCTAGCATTGGAAGTCCAATATTCTGATTCTCTGTACTCTTTTTCTCTGTAAGGCTGACAAAAAACAAATACAGGGATACAATCTGGTATTGATACATCCTCAAAATCTTCCTCAGTAATCTCTCCAGATATCTGAAATCCTGAATTTTGCTTTTCTAACTCTAAGCCTTTTTCTTGCATTATTTCCCAGATTTCTTTATTCGCTTCAGTACTAAATGTTGCTTGAGTTAAGTTCTTAAAATAAAGTTCAGGACCATACTCGTCAATCAGCCTCATCTGCTCTTCCATTTCTGGATAAGGATTTTCTGAAAAATCAGCAAACATGACGTTTTTAGTTGTCGGTTCCATTGCTAGTAAAGCCTGACACTTAATTGGTTTCTTGAGCAATTTGCAAGCTAAAATTCCACTCAAACTATGTGCACAAAGTATATATTCAGAAATTCCTAATTCTTCAAGTACTTCATAAACCGCATCTGCAAGATTATCTAGATTTTTTCCAGCTTGGTCATGAATCGGACTTCTACCTGTGTTTGGAAAATCAATTGTCAAATAACCAATTGTGGACGGAAGTTTTTCGAGTATAAGTGAAAAATTTTCATAACTTGGTAGCAAACCTGCTCCGTTTAGACAAATTAGCACTTTCTTTTGCTTTTGATAAGTAACAGAGAGACTACCAATTTCTGTAGATACTTCAAACCTCTTCATAAAGAAATCCACTCATTCTATATAATGAATTATTAAAAATCCTTATCCTTTATTTTATCACGTTCCAAAGATTTTCTCAAGTTGGAGAAAAAAGACACTATAGATATTATCCCTCTAAAAATCCTCGTAACTTCTCAAAGTAACTTCCATCTCTCTCTCCCAAAACTGGAAGTTACTCTAAAACGACTTTGTTTTAGGGCTATTTGTCGTGCACTTTTTTCTGAGTCTTTTCGCTTTTGAACCCTTATATATCAAGAAAAAGAAAATCAGTGGAAGTTAGTCTCAGACGGATTTCCACTGATTTCACGCGTTTTTCTAATACTAAAAGCTAGGTTGTGGAAAACTGGAAGTTAGTTTGGGAATTTACCCTCTAAAAATCCTTCCAAATCCTGATGAGGCTATTTTACACTTCTCCTCGCAAAAAAGCGAGACATTCGTCCCGCTCTTCTTATTTTTCGTCAATAACGATTCTTACTTTTTTGTCTTCAGTTGGGACAGAGTAGACAATCGTTCTTATCGCAGAAATAGTGCGACCCTTACGACCGATTACACGACCCACATCACTTTGATCAAGATCCAAATGATATTCCAAAAACTCTGGTGTATCTTCAATCTTGATAGTTAAGGCATCTGGTTGTGAAATCAAGGGTTTCACAATCGCAATAATGAGATTTTCAATCGTATCCATCTGTCAACCTACTTTAAACTTATTTTGAGAATTTAGAATCGTGGAATTTCTTCAATACACCTTCTTTTGAAAGGATGTTGCGAACTGTATCTGAAGGTTGAGCTCCATCAGCCAACCATGCAAGAACGCGGTCTTCTTTCAAAGTTACTTGGTTTTCAGCAACAAGTGGATTGTAAGTTCCAACTGTTTCGATGAAACGTCCGTCACGTGGTGAACGTGAATCTGCTACGTTGATACGGTAGAAAGGTTTTTTCTTAGAACCCATACGAGTCAAACGGATTTTAACTGCCATTTTTAAAGTCTCTTTTCTTATTTTTTATTTCGGTGAAATAGCTGAGCTATTTAGCACATGTTCTATTATAGCAGATTTCTAACAGGTGTCAAGAAAAAAACTTGACAGACTATAAAATTTTTAAACCATTTAGAAATTTGTTAGAAGTAGGAAATAAATGTTTGAAAGAGGCTATCCGTGAATAGTATTTTAGAAATATTTTATAAAGAACACCAAGTCAAACCCTTCATCTCTCCTGAACGTGATTTGGATGCTTGGCTCCTAAATCCTAAGCCCGTTCCCAAACGAAATATGGACTTATTGGCAGATGATTCGCTGGCAGGTGATATCATTCTACTATGGAGAATACAGTTTGGAACTTTTACCACCGAAACATGATTTTAAAAACTCCCATTCGAATATGATTCAAAATTCGCTTAAAATCAATGTTTTCCCACTTTTTCAGAAAACAAATTTTTATCTAATTTAAATAACTTTCAATTAAATGGTATGAATTTTGCTTAAAATCATCAAAAAACACCCCATGGTGTGAACCATAATACTCTTTGAAAATCTCTTCAAACCACGTCAACGTCGTCTTGCCGTAGGTATGGTTACTTACTTCGTCAGTCTTATCTACAACCTCAAAGCAGTTCTTTGAACAACCTGCGGCTAGCTTCCTAGTTTGCTCTTTGATTTTCATTGAGTATTACAGTGAACAATTTTTCTAGCTATTGTAACAAAAAAGTCACCCGCAGGCAACTTTTTTCGTCCCTAAACTTTCAAAAGAGAATGAGAGCGGAAGAACACACGTCTGAAATCCAG
>NZ_VMLS01000015.1:0-117484 GCF_013276805.1 Streptococcus sp. 1449 | reverse complement strand
TTAAACGCTTCAAGTCTAGCAACAGAATCCAGACCAATCCGCTTGGCTTCCTGAGCAAGAGAGCTACTTGCGCCAGCTTGTCTCAAAGCTTCCTCAGCCTTGCGCCTTGATTCTCGTAAAGGTTCATCATGAAAGCTATTGAAACGCTGATTGATAGTGTCAGACACTTCTTGCTTGACTTCTTCTGCCTTAGCCTTGGCAAGTTCGATGGCATCCGTGATAGCTTTCTCACGCTTAGTAAATTCAGCGTCAAAAGCACGGTCAGCGTTGGCGATTTCCTTTTTCAAACGTTCTTCAAAAATCTGATGCAGATTTCGGCTTTCATTCAAAACGGCATCATTTACAATCCCACCGATCGCATTTGCAAGACTGGACTGGAAGGTCCCAAAACCTATTGATTTTAGGCGTTTTGCCATTGGCGAATAGGTATATTTGGTGATTTTCTTACGAACATCAAGACCGTACCACTCATGGTAGATACTGACCACATCAAACATCTGCACCGCAACATCACTCTGACCGACAACCGAGATTTCAAGGTTATCTTCTAGCATGTCGCACATACTTGTCCGAAAATACTGCTTACCATATGCAATCAAGCTAGCCTCATCTGTCACGTCTTGGTCATTGACCTCCACGACATCTTCATAGATTTGGCTGTAGTTCCCAAGTAAGGGGCTGTCAATCACCACCATATAATCATGGTCAACCGCATTTTCTCCCTCGCCCTTAACAGTCGTTTTAAAGGTTATCCGAGTTTTTAAAGACTTCATTGAGGTCTTATGCTGGTAGCTGGACAGGTTTTTCTTGTACATAAAAAGCGATTCATTTTCAGAACCGCCATTCTTCAGCAAGCGTAAGTTGTAACCGTTTCGCACCATATCTCCGCCCCACTGACCTAGGATAGAATGCTTGTCTTTGGCCAAGACCTCCATGGCATTCTTGTCCTTGATATTGAGCGTATGCCTATCATCAATATCAGAGAAGAAAGAAAAAGGATTGGCTCTGGTAATACTACCAGCAAAAGCACTCAACACCCTTGTCCCACTGACACGGTCAACCTCGATAGAGCTAACGATGTAATTATTTAACAAACTGATAACCTGATTGGCATAGACTTGAATATATCCTTGTTGCTTTTCAACCTCAAAAATATAAAAATCCTGCTCACCATGCAGGTCATCTGCAGTCAGAAAAGTTTCCTCTTTCAGCAATTCCCACTTGGGATCCGATGTAGGAAAACGAAAGGTCAGTTGATAGGTATTGTTCCCAAAATGGACAATTTCATCATTGTAGGACTCGTTTAAAGGCCTATTTCCCTCTGTAAGATAAATCATAAAATATACCTCCAATTCGGCCGAACTGTGACCTTACGAACCGCACCAGTAAAGACCAGACCGTTACTACCAACTGCCAACTCAAAGAAGCCTCCACGTTTTCGTAGAGTGTTTTGAACCACACCATCTGCGTTGTAGATATTCTGTTTCTTATGCCTACAATCAATGGTCACTTTTCGTCTAATGGTCAAGTGCATGGTTGTCCGTCCGATAGTCAAAGAAATATCTCCGTCCCCCTCAATCTCAATTACAGGCTCACTATAGACAGAACCTGGATTGTTGACATTACCGCTTGCGGTAAAAATAAGAGGAGCAAGATTTTTCTGATAGCGGAACGGTTGCATACTCAGCTTAAGCTCTAGCTTCCAGGCATGCATCCCATGAGGGCTATAGGTTGCACCAATAAAATCCGCATAAAAGACAGAACCCAACTGGTAGCTAAACTCCAGCACATTTTCCTTAGGCTGAAATTTCTCCACGATAGTCGAAACATCCAGTAACTTAGGAATATAGAACGAAAAAGTCCGTTCATAACTCTCATAGCCACCATCCAGCACTCGATAACTTCCGTTGGCTCCGTAGAGGTTAGCATCTTCAGCCACCCTAGGCTTAGCAGCCTCCACCTGACCAAAATCCGTCACCACGCAGTGAGGGATAGTTGATGTGTTAAAACCATTGATAATCATATAAAACATTACATTCCCTCCCTAGCGTAAATCGCACCTTGACGTTGGTAGACGCTCATTGAAATTTTATCAGCGTCCAGGTAAGTATCTGACGGCTTTTCAAGGATAGCAGTAAGGATCTTCTCCATACTTGCTCTCAGAATCGCTATCTCAGACACGGTTTGACTGTCTTTTGCCTCTAGTTGAGCGCTTGGCATAGCCAAACTTGCTTCAATATTCTTGGCAATGGTAGGTGTTCCACTCAAACCAAAATTATCGTTTGAAAATGCACTTGAGATTTCACCAGCCATTCCGCTGACAGATTTCTTAACACCTTTGAAACGGTCTTGCAACCCTCTATTCAAACCTTGCATAATCGCATTACCAGCAGGAATCAAGAGCTTACGGTCATATTCAATCGGACCTTTGTGGTCACGAATCCAGCTAGCAATACCACCAACGAAGTCAGTTACTGCTCCCCAAGCAGACTTCAAACCGCCTAGGAATCCATCAAGGATAGCCTTACCTGCTGACCATAGGTCAATGTTTCGAATACCATCAAAGATACTCGTAACATTACTTACAAGATCACGAACACCTTGTTTCATGCTTTCCCAAGCCTTTTTAGCTCCTTGTACAAGTCCATCAATCAGACCTAAGACGGTTGATTTCAAACCTTCCCAAGCACTGCTTGCGACAGATTTGATCGTGCTCCAGATGTTAGATAATATCTGAGCAAAACCATCAAAGATAGCCTTACCTGCAGCAGACAACCCTTTCCAGATAGCCTCACCAACACCCTTTATAGCATTCCAAGCTGTGCCCCAGTCACCATTGATGATAGCCATGACTGCTTTTATAATGCCACCAATGACATCCATAGCCGTCTGAATAGCAATCTTAATCAATTCCCAAACCGTTGTCACTACAGTGCAGATATTGTTCCACGTCGTTTCAATGAAAGGAGCAAGGATATTCATTGCGGTTTCAATAATGGACTGAATAATCGGCATAACCGTCTGAATAACTGTCTGGATGGCGTTCCAAACCGTTGTGAACGTTTGTTGAATCAAACCTTGATTTTCAGTCCACCATAGGGAAATGCCGTCCCAAACAGACCTAATAAAGTCAACAACTGCTTGGATAATTGGAGCAACAACAGCCATCATATTGTTCCAGACGGTCGTAGCTGTTTCAACAATACCATTCCAAACTTCGGTCAAGACTGGTGCGACAGACTGCCACACCCCAGAGAACCAATCCATGAATCCTTGCCAGATTTGCCTTCCCATCTCGGTTTGAGTAAAGAAATAAACCAAACCTGCAGTCAATGCAGCAATCGCTGCGATTGCAATTCCGATTGGATTGGCACTCATTGCAGTAAAAAGACCCGTGACTGCTGTTTTAATTGTCGTTAAGATAGCAGGTATTCCAGATAGCAATCCCGTGACTGCCGAAAATGCTTTAAAAGCTAAAAATGCAGAACCAAGAGCGGTAACGATACCACCCATGATACTTCCTAGACCTTCTCCAAAGATCCCACTGAAAACACCCTTGATTCCTCCTAAAATAAGGTTAGGAATTTGCTTCAAAATATTTCCGATCATCGGAATCAAGTTTCCGAAGAGAAATGTGGATGTCGTTTCTAGCAGAGATTGTAATGCAGGTTGAATATCTTCACCCAATGACAACTTTCCAAGCACATTCTGAGCAGCTGCTTTCATAGATTCAAATGATCCAGTGAAAGTTGTTGCTGCCTCTCGCGCTGTTGTACCAGTGATGTCCAAATTCTCTTGGATAGCGTGGATGGCGCTATAAACATCTGACAAGTTATTCATGTCATACTTAACGCCTGTCAGTTTTTCTGCGTCGGACAAAAGCCGTTGCATTTCTTGTTTCGTACCACCGTAACCGAGTTTTAAGTTGTCGAGCATGGTGTAGTTTTGCTTGGCAAAACCTTGATAAGCCAGCTGAATGCTTTCCATAGATGTCCCCATCTTATTGGCATTATCCGACATATCAATCATGGCCATGTTAGCTGTTTCTGCTGATTTATCTGTATCTCCACCAAGAGATTGTAGTAAGCTGGCTGAGAAACCTGTAACATTTTCCATATAGGCATTGGCCGATAGACCTGTTGTTTTGTAGGCCTCGTTTGCAAAGCCTTTGACCTTATCAGCTGAATCTTTAAATAAGGTTTCGACACCACCAAGCGATTGTTGAAGTGCTGCCCCTTCATTTATCGATGCTCCAATGGCCTTACCAATTCCAGCAGCAGCAATAACTCCTGAAACAGCCCCCATCATTTTGGATCCGAGGGATTCGCCTGCGCTAACGCCAGCTGAGGCGACTTCACCACCCATTTCCTTTTGAATCATGCCACTAATACCTTTAGCAGACGGAATGATTTGTACATAGGCTTTTCCTAATTCGGTCGCCACTATTCATCACCTCCTGTTTTCGCAAGTAAAGCCTTGCGATAGTTTTCAAAGTCCTCACCAGATTCAAAGACGAGATAATCCCTTTCGTCACTCTCTTCTTTGTGATTTTTTGTAAGCAATTCAGCAATTGATGCAGGACGATTAACGCCCTTTTGCCCATCTTTTGTTTGCAACCACAAAGAAATCGAAAGTCTGTCTACGATATTTGCGAGTAAAGTAATTTCGAGAGAGACAATTTGGTCAGACATGATCTGCTTTATCCGTGAATCATCACGTAAACCATACGCAAAAACAGCCACCTCATTTAAAGGTAGCTGTTTATAGTCGTATATTTGATAGGTTTCTGCTAAATCACAGATAAGGGCATCTTCGTCCAAATTCATCATCTGAGCAAGGACTAGGATTTTTTTAAGCCGTTAAATGATTCAAAAACACTCTTGATTTCATCTGCCATTTTTTCATTTGGCACAATGCCATCTTCTTCTCTTAGGTGGTCTTTAAAAGCCTTGGCTTGCTCATCTCCGAATAAAAGTTTTACAACTTTAGGAAAGACTTGACCTTGTCCTTCGTCAACTTCACCAATCAATTCCAACAATTCATAGTTGTTTAAACGACGCTCAGAAATTTCGAATTTAAAACCTAACTTCGTTTCCCCTTTGAATGTTTTACTCATTTATTTTACGCTCCTTGAATGTATTCGTAGTGAGTGTTCTCACTGTTGTCTGGCAATGCAGTGATTGTCAAATCATAGCCGATAGGTTCGCCGTCTTTATAGTTAATTTCGCCAATTTGGCTAACCTTACCACGAGGAATGACAACACGTTTCACACAGCCATTTTTCAGCAAAGTATCAATAACCAATCTATGTTCTGGCAACTCCTTACCATTGGCTGTTACAGTGATACCTGTTTCAAGGGTTCCTGAAACGTTATCTGGTACATAGACTTCTTTCAAGACTTCAATGTTAAGACCCTCAATCAATTTGTATTTAAAGGTATCTTTCTTTTTAGTTTGAGAAGACAAGACTGTTTGTCCTCCCCAAGCCTTGACTTCTTCTGACTCTGGTGAGTTCTCATTGGTCAATCCATCTTCTGAAATATACCCAAGCGTTTTAAATGCTGGGTTCAAGGTTGTTTTTGCATTCGTTGGAAGATCTGTTCCAGCTGGAGCAGTAGAAACCGCCCCTCCGATTTTCGGCTTAGCAGCCGTTACATTTGATGCTGATGCAGTCGTCATATTCTTTCCTCCTGTTGATTCTGCATTTGGTGTTCTTACTTCTGGCGCCAAAACTACACCTCCTTTTTAAAAATAATTGATGTCATATACCGCTTGATAGCGATATTGCTTCGTTTCTGTGTCTGTAAAGTTGTAGTCACTATTGTGATGCACACCGCTGACTTCGTTGACCGTGATGAGATCCTCAACTACTTTCTTGATTTTCTCATTCAGCTCAGCAGCCTTTTGAAGTGATGGTGCATAACTTTGAAAAGCAAATGTGGCGGAATGAACGTAGTCGCTTCCACCACTCCCCGTCTTTTCTAAAATGACATAACTCTCAGGCATATTCGGTTTATGTTCAAAAAAAGACGGAACATCTAACTGTCCGTCCAAAAATTTCTTTATAACTAATTCGATCATCTCATAGCCTTCAGTAAAATATTATGTTTTTTATTTCTAGCCATGCTCTTGATATCAGTCGTACTAATCTTTGCATTGGCACGCTTTTGCCCTGGCGATACAGTCAATTCAAACCCCTCACCAGCTCTTTCAGCAATCCCTTGCCCTTTCTCCCTCAAAATGCCCTGCATTTCGGAAGAACGTAGCAAGGCAGACACGCCAGCCGAGTTCAATTGAAATTTCATATCACTCATAAACTTCAACCATAACCTTTCTATTCCACGATAATGGAATCATTGACTCAATCCCCTCTTGAGGGATGCCAATCGTCCGCCATTTACGACCAAAAAACTTGACCTCACGGTTTTCCCACTTGTTAGTATCCCCTTTAGGAATACCGAGTGTATATTCCGCCTTCTTCCCAGTCAAGTTCATTTGATTGATGACGTCCTCTGATGAAGTTGGGGCAACCAATACATTTTGAACCTCAATCTCAACATCACGATGGATGGGATGACCGAAATCGTCGTTACCAATTTCTACCTTGTCCACTAAAATGACAGGGATTCCTTTTAGGTAGGTCATAAATCTCAATCGCTCCATATCGTTGTTTTTTCTTCAAACCAAGCCTTTTCAGTTCGGTGTCTTTAATAAAGAGACCGCCTCCAGGAACAAGGTAAGAACCACTAAACGAATAACCTAAGGCACTTTCAGCAACCTGAGTCATTGGTTCATGGTCTGTTGAGGTCATGAGGGTTCGTGCCACGATATCGACCGTGACAGACTTGGCAACACTAGCAAATGACACGCTCTCAGCTACCATGTCGTCAAGGTCTTTACCGACTTTTTCAGCTTCCACTCGCAAAGAATTAGATACAACTTCCAACAAAGCCTCAGCCCTTGCACGCTCATCAAATTTCAACGAGCGCCATAACAATTCCAAGTCTTCAATCTTTGCAAAATTTCCCATAAATTACCCTTTATGACTCTTATAAAGGCTGAGTAGCTCTGACTTCTTGGCATTCTTTTCATAGTGAATACCCAGCTCATCTAAACTAGATTTTAACTCAACGACAGTCAGATGTTCTTCCTCAATCACTTGCTTTTCCACAGGCACCCAATCTCCGCCAAGAACACTCTCAGCGGAGATAATCACGCCCGTTTTCGTATCACGGTATAAAGCCATAAAACTTACGCTTTCACACGCGCAAAGGCATCTTCATCAAGGATACCCCAGCCAATAAAGGCTTCCGCACGCAAACAGATTTCATTGTAGGCTTTAAGGTCACGGCCTGCACCATCTGGATCCCCGTATTCAATGATTTCCATCGGAATATTTTCAGCATAGCCCCATTTGAAGCGGTTTTGAAAATCCCCTACAATAGCATGGTCTGTCTCGGCACTACCACCAGTTACAGTAAGGTTCTTGTTGATATCTGATTTCATGCCGTAGAACGAATCTGGATTTTGACCAAAACGGAACTCAGGATATTGAACGACATCCTTTACTTTAACTTTCGCCAATGCTTGACCTGCTATTGGTGACAAGGCAATACCTGTTACCTCGCAACCGCGGGCAATAACTTGTTGTACTGCATCTTCAATATTTTCATCGATTTTAGTTTCATCATACGTCACGACACTTCCACTAATCACACCATCAAATGAGTTGGTTGCACGGAAAGTTGCATCTGTCATGGATTTTGGTTCCAAACCATGAAGAGCAGCAAGGTCAAAGGCTTCCGCAATCTTCTTAGCAAAACCGTCCATATAAGCTGACAAGAAATTCATTTGCTTTTCTTCTGAAGCATACTTGAACTCATCTGTAATGCGAGCCTGATAAACAAATTTAAGCGGTTTGATAACTTTTGAAGTCAACTTCGCTTTATTTCCAAGTTTTTGTTCGCCCTCACCAACGATTTGAGCATTTCCTTCAAGGTTGAAGATAAATTGCTCCACTCCATTGAATGGAATTGGGGTTTGTGCTGACAATTTAGCCAGTACAGATTTCCCCTGCACCTTACTAATCAATTGCTTTACTACTTCTGGTTTAAAAAGTGTTCCAGCTTTCATTGCATTATCTGCCATAAATTCTATTCTCCTTTTGGTTGTAATTCACGAAGCATCTGCTTCATTTGCACAGTTTTGTCATCACCGATAGGGGGCTCAGTATCTCTTAGCGGTGCTTGAGGTGTTGCTGGACGCATAAAGCCAGCTAGACGCTCAGCGTCAGCCTTTAATGCCTCTTCGTCAGCACCTTGAAGACGGTCAGCTAAGTCATAAGGCAAGCCATTTTGTAAAGCGATACGAGTCCGCAAGCTAGCAGTTTCATAATTGCTCACTTGCCCCTGCAATTCAGTGATTTGAGCGTCTGATTCGGCGATTGTCTGTTTTGTTTCCTCAACAGTAGCTTTCAAAGCGCCATTTTCAGACTCTAGTTCAGAAACACGTTTTTTTAGATCATCATAATCACCGAATTTTTCACGCTCACGTCTGATACGTTCCTTCACGATGTTATCTAGCTCTTCCTGTGTTTCAATCGTTTTAAATTCAGACATCTTCATGTCTCCTTTCTCCTGCTTTCCCGGCAGTTCGGTAATTTTTAGGCATCAAAAAAAGCAGTCTCTCAACTGCTCCTCTTAATAACTGATTTTTTGCTTTTTCTTAGGCTTAGTTGTCACACAAGCCCAATGCGCAAGCAAGGCGCTATCCATCAAAGAAATATCCATATCCTCAAAATGCGAGCGATAGCCAAACCCACCGTTTGAACCGATGTTCCGCTTCTCACAGTTGGTTGTAATTTTCTTCAAAGACGGTTGACCAGCATGGCACAAGGTCTTTTGATAAATCCCCTGTTCCCACATCGAGTTAGCCACGATGATTTCCTTGACCGTAGGCAATATCACGCTCTTCATGCGTTCCTTCTTCAACTCTTCATCAAGGATTTTCTGACCACTTGCTCCATCGACTACGATAGTAGCCACATCGGCACGCTTGACAAAATCCAAGATCCAGTCATTCCCGTTACGGACTGACTGACAGTCAATTGTCTCAACGAAAATCCGTTCATCTACCGTACGAACAGCAATACTTAATGCCACGTTTGCGCCATCTTGACCATATTTGACTCCGACAAACAACTTACCTGATAAATCAGGCATAGAGTCCACACACAACTCATTCCATTCCGTTTCCGAAATAGCAGATTTCTGGTTGTATTCAGGCCAATAACCCAAACGCTGAACATTATGGTCTAGCTTATCATCACCAAGCTCAGCTTCTATCTTCCGCTCATTCAAATGGCAACCCATAGAGGGATTGGAATTATACCAGGCTTCGACATCATCAATCTCTTTTTCTTCAGAGACCGACCATTCTGCCCAACCTGAGTATTTTCCTCTCCCAAATAGGCAAGTCTTACGGTAGTTTGTGAATACCGTCCCATTTGAAACAGGTGTAGGAGGTGTCCCACACATGATTGTAATCGGATTGCTACTATCCGTTACCGTATATTTCAACGCCGACTCCTGCTCAGTCGTATATTCCTGAGCCTCATCGATTACAAGAAGGTCAAAACCTTCCCCCAAACCACCATTGGATGTTCTGGTACGGAATTGTACAATCCCACCACCGTCAAACAGTTCAATCCTCTCTTGTCCCTTGGCTCGTATAGAGCTAAAGTGTTCACCGTCCACATACCCCATTTTCTCAAGGTAACGTTTCACCTTTTCAAAAGAAGAATGAGAGGTAGATATTCTATGGGCCGTGTGTAGGATGTTTAGTCCATTATGCAGGCCCCAAAGTTCAAAAAGGTACAAGAGTTCGGATTTCCCATTACGACGAGGAATAGAGTAGCCAAATTTTTGATGCACCCACAAACCATTCTTATCAACCGCCATGATAGAGGTCAACAAATTGACTTGCCAAGCGTAGCAAGAAAGACCCGTCCGCTCGTAGATTTCTACCGCTTCTTTCGCCTTAGAATTTTTCTTGACGTACTTTAAAATTACCGATTGAGTAGGATTCTGATTGCCAAGTTTCTTTCTAGCCATCCACTGCTCCTTTCAATCGTACCGCATGATAACCCTATCGCTGGGATGATTTAATTGATTACGTTCAAAATATAGTTTTTAGCAACATCAAGCATTCCTAATGCCTGCAAACTGCTATCCCAGCTATAGCCAAGATTTATCTCACCATCTTTATCCAAAGAAACTACCAATACCGAAGTATAGTCATGACTAGCCTCAAGATTTTCCTCCAAAATTTCTTTCACAGAAGCACCACGCTCCAGACTAGACTTTTTCTCTGAAAAATCAATCGTGTTTCCCATTGTTACTCCTTTCTGAGCATAATAAAAGCACTTAGAATTTTCTAAGTGCTTAACCCCAAGCGAAAGATTTCTCGTTTGGTAATTCTCCTCTATCCAACATCTGCTTCACTGCTCCACGAGCCTTGTTCGCATAGTAAGGATAACCTAGTTCTTTATCATAATTCGACTCAATGACAACTGTAACTTCACCAGTGCGCTCATCAATCTCAATCATACCTGGGTCACGGTTTTCAGGAATATACCAATAACCCTTACTTTTTGAATTGAAAATTTTAATAAGTTTAAGAATTATAGGTCTCCTTTCTGCTTAATACCAAGCAACTTGCCCTGATTCTTTCAAGCTGCCGTCTGCATTTTTTAGATTTATGATGCATTTTGACACATAATCAAAACCATATCTTGGGGGATCATTTCGCTTTACCTCACGGGTAGAAGGATTAAATTCAAATATCTCCCTTCTACTTACATCACCTTCAGGAAAGACCTCGTAACGGTAAAAACCATTCACAACTTCAATCAAATTAAATTTTAACATTATTCTTCCTTAATTCTATTGACTTGATTTCGGATTCATTGAATCCAACATATGGATGTTTATCGGTCCTTATCGTAATTTCATCATAGAGTTCATCTTCTGTATCTTGTTTTCCAGTAAAAGTATTACAATGACCTTCAAGAATTTGATCATCAACAAAAGTAACTCGAATATCTTTTCCTAAATATTGTTCTAAATTCATTACTGATCTCCTTTCTTAGGTACAATGTGAGTTCTCTTTTCAGAATGATGGATTTTAATAGATGTCACTTCTGAGCCATCTGAACCATTGATTCCGATTGGGTAACCTAACTCTATTATCTCTTTGTTCGTTCTTCTTCCGTGTCTGTCAAGCTCAATACGACCAGTTCCGTGATGTTTATTAAACAATTCCTGAACATCAACTGAATCATAGATATAAGATTTCCCTGCTTTATGTGTTGATTCCATATGCGGCAACTGCTTTTCAGGGTTTATTTTTTTACCCCATTCCCCCGTTTGGATTTTCTGGTAAATAAATACTTTATCTTTCAGTTGCTCATATTCTTTAACATCATTATACTTTAATTCTCTAAATTTAGCTACTGATTTAGGAGCATTTTTGCGACCTAATACCTTAACAATACTTCTGTACTCTCTCTTGTCGTCCGCTGCAAAGTTATCTTTGATATCAATGAGTTGTTGTTTACAACGCTCTTTTTCATTGCTTGCTTCCTTGATTATTTTCTTAGACCATGCATTTTGTTGTTTACCATTCTTAGGATGGTAATCTATTGTACATCTACAACGTTGATGTCTTCTATAAAATCCTGATGGCTCTGTGCCGTAAAGATATTTACCAACTAGCGATTGACACCAATCACAGCAATGCCCAGTTGAATTACGCTCAATAGTCGGATGCAATCCCACTTTATGATGGAACTCCGCATTTTTTCGAATGCTATCATCCACAATGCTCTGACTAAAATTTACAATCGGATCATCAAGCAACCATTTTACATCATCAAAACTTTCCTCACTTGCTAAACGATTAACCAGACCATCAATTCGGTCTTGATTAAGTTCAGGAACCTGAGCAGTTAACCCGATTTTAGCCTCAGAGTTCAAATTCTTCTGAATTTGCTCAGTATAATCACTCACAAGCTCATGATTTCGCCCCAGAACGTCCGTCAGCACACGTTGAGCGATATTGTAATACATTTTACCGTCTGGTAGCGTTTCGTTCGTTAGAGAAGCTCCCAGAGCCTTAGAAAGTATCTCCCCAATTTCAATAGCATATTGATTAGCATCCAAATAACTTGCCTTGCTATGATGCAGTTTAGACAGTAAGTCTTTCAAAACCTCGCTGTCTAGCCTAGCACCTTCAAACTCAGACTTGATTTTCTTGAGCAGGCTCGGAACGATATCCTCCACCATCTGCACCCTCCTTCACTACTGGAGCAGGCTTGTCTGACCCCTTAATTCCAGTCAAGTCACGGATGGTTTCAGCATCCATATAACCAGGCACCGCTTGATTCAGTTTGATAACACCATCACCAATCAAGGTCAGCATGTTAGCGTCCGCCTCAAACAAAGGCTCCCACTTCACGACCGTTTTATTGAACTGTTTCCTCAGATACGGAAACTCATCACGTAAACAAGTAGCCACATAAGCCACATTCAGCAAACCAGAGCCTAGAGAGCGCTGAGCCTTCCGACCAGCTAATCGCAAGTTCTCATGACTAGCCTTGATAGCTTCAACAGATGATGGATTGTCAGATACAAAGCCAAGATCATCTAAGGTCAAGCCCATCTCCCCAGCAAAGCCAGCAGCCGCAGTCCGTAACTGCTCAGTAAAGGGAGACATGCTGGATGTGGTGAATTGACCCACGTTCGGCTTGTCCCCTTCATCATCTTTCGTAAAGGTCAACAAGCTGGACACAGTCGCTTTCCAAGTATCAATCGCCTCAGCATCTTGACTCAATCCCAACACATACTTCTGAGGGAATGAATAGAACTCAGCAGTCACATCCGACCGCTCAAGCGTTCGTTTAGCATATCTCTGATAGTACATCCCAGCTCTAGTAATTCGTGACCGACCAAACGGACGGACAGCATCAGGTCTATGAATGACTGGCACCAGCAAAGGAACCCCAGTTGGATTTCCGATTGCAAACGGCTTACCATCTTTCGGATAGAACCAAGTCACATCACTAGTGAAGTAAGCCTCAAGCACGGCATAACCATTGTCATCCCGTTTCAAAACGGCATAGCCCTCTGTCAGCAAGCCAGTGATAGGATCCAGAACACCAGTCGCGTTGCTTGCCTCAATAACCTGCAACCGAGGAGCATCATCATCGTCTCCTTGCGAGATGTAGACAAAACAACACGACCCAATCAATGCTGAAAGGATCGCGCTATCAAAGAATACATCTGGATTGTTCTGAGCAAAGATTTCATTCGCTCCAAATTCGTCATTGGCAAACTCACGAAAGACCAAACGATCTGCTAGACTGTCAACACCCTTAGCAGCCCAGCCTAAGACCGCCCGATATTGTTGCCTGATTTGAGGTGGTATCGTAATACCAACATCTATCTCATTGTGTTGCATAGCATACTGATTGTATCTAGTGTCTACACCCATTTTGTAATTGGCTAGCTTCTTCCTGAGATAGCCCATACCTTTCAATGTCATTTTATACAACTACCTTTCATTTCCCGCGAGAAAATATGTACAGTGACGGTGTGAAGCCCTGAAGCACCGAGGGGGAGGGGGTCATCCCCCCACCTTGGCAGGAACACTCGTCCTTTTTTTAATCACGTTTATTTTTTTAACCCTTATACTTAAACCAATCTGTACTTTGTGGTAAGTTCCTATTACCAATGACCTTTGTTCCGTTTGTCTTCTCATCAGCATATAGCTTGTCAGACTTCTGTCTATTGCATTGCCAATGCGCCAACTGCAAGTTAGCAATGTCAGATGGATGTCCGTTCTTATTTACTGGAACGATGTGATCAATGACTGGACTTAATGGATGAGGATATCTCAGGTCTTTGTCTACAGGCTGGCCACATATCCCACAAGTGTTTCTTGTCTTTAAGATAATCTTCTTATTCTTCTCAAAGGCTACTCTATGGGGTCCACTACGGTCCGCTCGGAGGGGGTTGGTATTCATCTAGGGAGGGAGTCCTTTCTTTTTAAGGGAGGGGGTTGGTATTCTCAAATGTACCCCCTCGGTATCTTTCAAAGCAGGGGTGTTTTTAGTGCACCCACCCCCTCTTGTATTTAACATATCTTATATTCTGTTAAATAAAATTAAACAACTTCAAAGTCAAGAGTATCAAGGCTTCTACCATATTTTTCTAAAAACTAATTTACATTTTCTCATTATGTAAAATAGATAGGCTATTTAGTAATCAAATGATAGTATACTCTGGTCAAGTTCGTCTTGACTATAACCGATATATCCTAGTGTGATGTCTGGTGTGGAATGATTGAATATCTTTTGTAGGATAGCTACATTACTATTCTTTTTGTAATGATGATATCCAAATGTCTTCCTCATCGAATGAGTTCCTATATGATTCAAACCTACATATTTAGCTGCATCTTGAAGTATTTGATAGACTGCTACTCTTCCAATGTGTGTGATACGAACACCATCTGTTCTCTTTTTCTTTTTACTTGGAAAGAGATAGTCGTACTCTGCTAACTGATTATCTTTAATGTATCGATTGATTTCTTTTCTGAGAGGGGGGCTGATTGGAAAATACCTTATCTTACCAGTCTTCTTCTCTTTTAGTTCAATCCTATCAGCAATTACTTGCTTGACTTGAAGAGGTACTATGTCGCTCACTCTTAAACCAGAGTAGATTCCAAACATGAATAAAACATAGTTTCTATCACTTTTGTTTTTCAAGTAATCTTTGATTCGTTCTATATCGTCTAAATCACGAATTGGTTCTACTTTCTTCATGTACCTCTCCTTTCCTACATAAAAAGCCACTGGTCGTGGCATTGAATATGACAGTAGCTGGAATTGAACCAACTGGTCTAGCAGTAAAACGCACGCTTGGTAAAAGTTTCAAGGAGACCCAAACAACCTGCTAACCTGTCCTTACTGTCTAAGAGGCCGAAACCTCTGTATTTTTAGGAGTCCTCATGACTGTTCGTTACCCAATCATTGGATAATACTATTTTAGCACCTTTTTTCGTTCCAATTCTCCCAAGATTTTCCCAGATTTTTCCCAAGATTTTCCCAGAAATCACTTGTAAACCAAAAGGTTGCTTGCTTGATAGGACTCCGCAAACTCTAATAGAGCTTTGTTCAATATCCGATAATACTCACTAGATGAGTAGCCTAGTTCTGAATAAATACTGTAGTCTTCCCTCCTCTTTTTCCTGCAATATCGTTCGATTAGGATACGTGTGTATTCCATATCGGAAAGATTGTTGATTGCTTTAGCGATTAGTTCTAGGTCCTGCTGAGCTGATACTCTACGCAAGACCATGCTTTCTACCTGCTTGCTTGTCTGACCACTTGATGACCTTGGCTCAAGTGAATAGGATATTGTTATTTTGGGGGCGTATTCTTCTCCAGCTATCCGTCTCAGACGACTGTATTTTTTGAGTACTTTGATAGCTTCCTTTCTGGTTTTCTTTTCATCGATGATATCCAATAACTCTATTTGCACACGAACTCCTCCTCATGATATAATAGTTATGCGAAACTATAACACGGGAAGTCAGCTGTGCTGGCTTTTTTTCATGCCCTACTCCCGAGAATAATATCAGCAGGAAAAGCAAAGTAAGTACAGATATCTTCTACATTATAGATATTCGGTACACTTCCCCCCTTCTCCCATTGAGCAATCAGGTAGCGACTATAGCCTAGTTTAGCTGCTAACTTTTCTTGTGACAACTTCCTTTCCTTACGTTTTTGCTTTAGCAAGAAAGCAAACCTACTTGCTTGTCTTGGATTTAATTTATCCTTCATCATCCACCTCAATCTTTACGACAGCTCTACCATTTGGATTGCGTCTTTGGGTGGATGCAAAAGTGTAATACTTCAACATCCTTTCAGCAATTCCTGTTTCTTTGCTGATTTCCGCAAGCGTTCCTATCGTCACGAACGTTTCACCTTGATATAATGCGTACTCATTCATGCTCCATCTCCTCGATAAGCCAGTCAAGGTTCTTTCTGGCTTTCTTCAGGTCTTCAAGGCCGTTTTTCTTTTGAAACCGTAACATATACTTGATTGCGTTGCCCCAAAAGAAAGCAGACGCTCCGAAAAGATTCCCAACGAAGTTATGCACAACATCGATAGCCTCAAGACCGTTTGCACCCTGGTAGTGGCTTGGTTTATTTATATTGTCAATTATTTCTGGGTTCATTATTTATCCTCCAAAAGCTCTGGATTTTCATAGACGTTTCCGATGATTTCCTCGTCTTCAGTCCACGCATACCCACTTAGCAATCCCTTTAGATATATGGAAGGCATTCCGCCTATGAATGTGCCACCGTATTCTTTTTCTAAATATACTTCATGGAGACATCCTCTTGTACATTTAACGATGTCACCGATGAATACCTCCTTGCCGTTCTTGTCTCTGAGTCCTGTTGATTGTCCTAATGTTGCTGGATTTACAGGACACCAAGAACCTATAGTAATGTATTGTTCATTGGCTTCTACCACTTCGCTGATAATAAATGCTCTTCCTCTATCTTCAATTAAATGTCCGTATTGCCATTCTCCTTTGCTTTTTTCGTCAATGGATAACCCTCTAAATTTCGGTATCATGCCAAATCCTCCTCTTTGACAAACGAGCCATCAATCCAGCGACCTTTTCGGTCTTTGTTTTCACGGTCAATAAACCATTGTTTGACTTTCTCTATTTCCATCACTCCACCTCCTCAAAATAACTATGAAATTTACTTAAATTGACAATAGCGACCTCTTCAACAAAATGCTTTTCAATGTCAAAGTCTGGGTCATTTTTACTAAACTCTTTCTTTATCGCTTTTTCGGCCAGCGAAGGTAAAGCGAATATGCTTGCTCCGTTTTTTAGGGCCAGCGCTTGACCGTGTTTATTTACTATTCGATAACCAACATCAAACGGTCTAATTTCCATTGGGATTTTTATGCGTTTACTTTGATTCTTCATTCCTTCTTCAAGCGTTTGTATCATCACTCCACCTCCTCAATCTCAATCCCTGGGCAATCGAACACCCAGCCGAAACCAGCTTCTTCAAGTTCTTTGCGGGTGAATTTATAATTTCCAGTAATTATATTTTGGTTAAAATAAAGAACCTTCCCTGATTGCGTTTTAGTCAAAGGTTGCCCATTATTCAGACTAACAATATACCGCTTCTCTTCCTCGACCTCGTAGCCGTCAAGCCATGCACGAGCAACTAAATCAAATGGTCTTTCTTGCATAAACCATTTCCTAACTTCATCGTTCGTGAAATCAAATTCGAATAATTCTGCCACGTCTTTACAAGCTTTTCTAGCTTCCTCAATCCATTCAGCCACAAACTGCGGAACTTTGACTGATTTTTGTTCGTCTAGTTGTTTCAAGTCTCTTAGAACGGTTTTTAGAATAGTTTTTCCGCTAACAATACCTACAACACATTCAACCGCTTCGTACTTCTTAATCAATGCCTTAATATTCATCTTAGTTTCCTCCATAAATCAAATAAACTGCAATAACTACCTGAGACATGCCTGGTGAATAGCCAATCCAATCATCAAACTCCTTAGATTTTGGCAACCAACCCTTAGTAGCTCCCAAATCATAGTCGGTAGGCTTTTCATCAGCGAAGATGCATTCCATCGCTCCCATAAACGTCATACCATCTTCTGCCATTTCCCAAAAATAGTCCGCCCGGTCTTTCACCGCTTGTGGTAAATCTTGCTTGGGAGGTTGCGGCTTCCCGTCTTCTACCGTCCAGTTGTATACTTCATTAACTTTTTGCTTTAAATCTTCCATCATCTTCCAACTCCTCATTATATTTTTCTACCAATTCATGCAACCACGACCAACGTTCGGTTTCTTCAACGATTGGGTCAACTTCCCTTTCTTGCAACCAAGCTGAGAAATTAACCACATTATCAATGTAGATTGTGTCGTAATCGCCCCAATCCCAAACAGTTAAATAAATTTCTGTTTCAGTTCCATTTTCATCTTCAACCGTTATTGAACCATTTTCAACCCACGCTGTACCAAAACACAATTCGCAAGTGCCAGTCTGTTCTTCTTGAAAATCTGAATGGTATTCTGTCACTTTATATTTCATCTTCCAACTCCTCCACTTTTTTCCTCAATTCTTTATTCTTTTTCTTCAACAAATCGCGCTCCAGCGCTCTAATCCGTCTCTTGCGTGCATCGCACGGTTTCGAATACTCGATTATCTTCTCTTCATTTTGCTCAATTGTGCGTTTCAGTCCTTCGATTACTACCTGTTTATCGTAATTCATCGTCTAAAAATCTTTCAATAGCTTCTCTATAGGAGACTTCCGCCATACCGTCTAAGTCGTTCAGGGCTTCAATATAGTCTGGACGCCCTTGCCCATACTGCTTTTTCAAAAACTCAACAAAGAGATGAATTTCCTGATAGGTTACTCCAACCATATTTCTTACCTCCCACTAAAACGGAAAATCATCTTCCTCAAGGGCGTATCCTGGCATTTGTTCCTCAATATTCGAACGGTTAGCAGTATCATCACGCTTTTCAAGTCGCTCAAAACCATCTGCGACCACCTCAGTCAGATAGACCCTGCGCCCCTCCTGATTCTCATAGTTCCTTGTCTGGATGCGACCCGTCACACCGACCAGATTACCCTTCTTGCACCATTCTGCGAATAGCTCCGCCTGCTTACGCCACATCATACAGTTGATGAAGTCCGCCTCTCGCTCGCCGTTGGCTCCCTTGAAGTTCCGATTGACTGCAAGAGTAAAGGTAGCGACTGCCACATTCGACGGTGTATATTTCAATTCAGGGTCTTTCGTCAAGCGCCCCACTAACGTAACATTATTGATCATCTTTCTTGTCCTTTCTTGCTGCACGTTCTCCGATTAAGTAGCCGAGAAATAGCCATAGAATAGCCATGCCAAATTCTTTAATAAGTTCAATCATTTTCTTATCCTCCTGAAAAAGTTGCTAAATAGTAACAATCCTTCGCACCATAGTCAAACCGTGTCGTCCGCTGACCAATGTGCTTCTGAAACCTTGGCTGAGTGATAGCCGAGAAAGCCCACTGATGATCTTCCATTTGCTCAATGAGATCATCGACATTGTCAAACATCCCAAGGTAAAACTTGCAGTGCCCGTTGTAGACGAAGTAAAGATTTAGCATCAATACCTCCTAAAATTTCATAAAAGCCATCCAGTGAGTTGTCCCACGCTGTTGCCCAAAAAGTGGTTGTTGTGGGACTAATTCCAAAATTTCCTTAACATTTACTTGAGCATCAGACCACTTGAAAATAAGTGTTCCTCCTGTTTTCAAAACCCTAAAACATTCTTCAAAACCTTGTTGTAAATCTAATCTCCAAGTCAACAAGTCTAGTTGTCCATATTGCGCACGCATGAATGATTTCTGGCCAGCCCATAAAAGGTGTGGTGGATCAAATACAACAAGGTTGAATGTTTCATCATCAAATGGCATATCTCGAAAATCTGCAACAATGTCTGGCTTAACATTGATTTTCTTTTTGTGAATCTCAAATTCCTCTTCACGTCTATCCATGTATGTTGTGTGTGGTTCATTTTTATCAAACCAAAACATTCGAGAGCCACAGCAAGCATCTAGTATTCTGATATCTTTCATCACTCCACCTCAACAGGGTAAAAGTTCCCAAAGGAACCCCTCAAAGCCTTTCCAACCTGTACGGCTACCCCACGAGAAACAAACCGCATGGCTTTCTTCTCCTCAGAATATGAAATGTCCAAGCCGGTCACTCCGATAACCACGGATCTCAGAAAGGGCTTATCCTCTCTTGTTCCATGTCTTAAAATAAACATCAGCCACCTCCATTCTAAAAATAGTGCTTCCGCTTGTTTGTCAAGTCGTTGAAAACCATCAAATGGTCTTTATCCACACCCTTCATCAGTCTGGACATAAAGGGTCTGCCATATCTTTTCTGAATATCAGCAGAAATCAAATTGGTGGTAATAATT
This sequence comes from Streptococcus sp. 1449, assembly GCF_013276805.1. Classification (NCBI taxonomy): domain Bacteria; kingdom Bacillati; phylum Bacillota; class Bacilli; order Lactobacillales; family Streptococcaceae; genus Streptococcus; species Streptococcus sp. 1449. The sequence continues at coordinate 97,398 of NZ_VMLS01000015.1, read as the reverse complement.
GTATTTGAACGCTTATTCAGGATATTGTAGAGAATAGTAAACGACCACTCACTATCCTTTTCCATGCCCAAATCATCCAAGACCAAGAACTTAGCACTGGCAATTTTATTGACCAGAAACTCTTCCTGACTAAAATCAGCTTTAATCTTCATCAACAAGTCCGTCACATTGATAAAAATCGCAATCTCTTTCGTGTACTCAGATAGAGCCTTAACCATCGCAAAGGCCAAATGGCTCTTACCAGTTCCAGCTTCTCCTTGTAACACGATGTTGTTCCTAGCCCCCTCAGACCACTCACGACAAATCCTCTTTGCAAAAGCTAGCTTTTCTGCTTCTTTTTCAGTGGGTGTCTCAAAGTTGTCCAAAGTCGCATTTTTCAAAACCTCATCATAAAGAGAAAACTTCTCAAGATAGTATTTCCTCTCTCGCTCATTCTCAGCGTCGGCCAGTTCATTCACTCTTGCTTGATTCTCCTCATGGATCCGCTCAGATTCACACATGCGGCATACAACACTCTCAGTCCGCAATATCTTTATCAAAGGAATGTTATGCTTTTCGCAAAACTCATCTTGTTGTTCTGTATTCCTGTGATAAGATAAGGCAATCTCCTCAAACACATTGTCTACCATGACAGACGACCTCCACATTTATGCCAGCTAGCCATTTCAGACAAGCAGGCAACCACTTGATGAATTGGTTGGTTGGCTAAAAGAGTTTTCTTCTCGTAGCTTAACGGATAATAGTCAATCTCGAATTGTTCAATTAGTTCTAGTACCCCCATTCGTCCTTGGCCTCCTGTTCTTCTTTCTTATCCTTGTTCTTCTTTTCCGATTGACGAACCTGTTCAACAGTGGTAACATTGTTCATCTGCCAATTTCTTAAAATCCCACCAATATATTTGATGTTCGGCTTTCCTGAGTTAATAGCAGTCTTCAGTGCTTCCTTTACCAAATTCACATCATTCTCATTTAGTAGATGGTTGATTTCTTCAATTTCAAATCCAGATAAGAGTCTACGAAACTCAGATTGAAAAAGTTCTAAAATATTTTCTTGACCACCACTACTATTAGTAGTAGTTATTCTTTTCTTATTCTTATCTTTATCTAATCTATTCTTATTCTTATCTTTATCTTCTTCTAGTGCGTTACCGTCCGTTACTGTAACGTTACCTGTAACGTTACCAAGAGCAAGATTTTTCTGTTTTTTACGGTATTTGGCTACACGGTTGCGTGTCTGTTCCTTTATTTTCTCCATTCCGTCAACGTTTTGATGTTTTTCCCAATTTGGCAAGCTAATAATACCATCGATAATCTCAATCATCCCAAACTGTTCAAAAACTCCAATAGCCATTCTTACTGTATTCAATGGTCTACGAAAAATAGTAGCTAACATTTCATCTGTATAGTGAACCTTATCAGTCATCATCAACAAACCATTACTGTTATGTTTTCCAGCAAGTGTCAAAATCTTGAACCATATCACTAAGATGGCATCAGGATCAGGCAAGGCATCAATCAGGCAAATCTTTTCATCGTCAAAAATATCGGTTGTGATTTTTATCCACTTAATTTCAGACATACCTAGCACCCCACTTCCTACGGTTAGCGCGATACTTCATTCGCATATCCTCATAGATGTACCTGCCTTCCAGCTCCATTTTTTCAATCTTTAGCAGCTTATTTTTAAGCTCCACATCACGATAGTCCTTAGCTAGTTTTTTATAGTCTGTTAGGTATTCTTTGACTAGTAATAGATTTTTATAATCGTTTTCCCATGTCGTAATAAAATGTCTTGAAGTTGATTCCCTTCCTTCCAGTTCTTTAACAATCATAATCAGGTTATCCAGCGATTCAATCAATTCTTCCATTTCCTGACCTCATCATTACAAAAGTCTGATTGCAGACTGTTTAGGTTCTGGCAAAGCTAACGGCTCAGGACGCAAGCCTACAGGCGGTTCGTTGTCATATGTGAATCCTTTGAACTCTCTACGGATATTCTTGCGAATTTCTTGCCATTTGTCCTCTCTACCACGTTCATATGCATGATTACGCACTTGGATAATCATAGACGCAAATTCTTGCTCTTCTCGTCTCTCTTCTTCCTCTCGTTTTTCTTGCAGTTTGATATGACGATAAGCCCCTGCAAATCCAATCAGCAAGGCTCCAACACCCATCAACTGGTCTAAAATCGGTGGTTCAAACATTTTTCTCTCTCCTTATGCTCTTAATTTTCGTACTTCTTTCTCTAATTCCAAAATCTCATAAACATCATTAATATCGTACATAATATATTTCCCTTGCTTACGAAATCTCAATCCTTTACGTTCTAACTTCTTAATATAGCTATGAGTGAAGCCAAACTTCTCCATCAAAGCCTGTTGATTGATTGGCATGCGATCATTCTCTAACTGCTCCTTGACCTGCTTTTCAGCAAAAGCCAATAATTGATTTGTGAACAATTCAGCACTTTCGCCGTCTAATCGTAATTGTAACGTTATACCTTCCATTTTCTACATCCTCTCAACTATGCGGGCAAGCATTTTTGTGATATAATGGTTTAAATTGTTTTAGTATGCGCCTGATTGCCGTTAGGTGCTTTTTTGTTTAAAAAGTTTTACTTTCCATCGCCCTGAGTTCTATCTCATGGCTGACTTGTCTAAATAGCTTCTCACATGCTATCTTAGCTTCTCTGTACGTTGTAGATTCACTGATGAAGTAATCAGCAAGTTCGATGATTTTGTCTTCCATTCAACCTCCTACATCGGTCTTGAGACTGATGTAATATCCTCCTAAATTGCTATAATACTCTTGACTAGGACCTCTCACCGTTTTAGTCAAAAATTTAACAGAAAGGAGGTTCAAAAAATGAGTAAGCTTAGCCATAAGCCAAACCACGTTGTTAAGAAACTAACCTGGGAAAATCTCGATAATATTCTATTATCTAATTTTTCAGAGTCGACTACTGATAAACCTAGCGCAGTAATTCAGTTATCTGATTTTGAAATGTCTAAAACTGAAATTATCGAAGAAGCAACTGCTCAAGGTTATCAAGTTATCGATAATTCTGATGGTTACTTAAAGTTTCTATAACGAATTTTAAAGATGATATATTTGTACGATTTACATCAATATCTCTTTTTAACTTAGCAATCTGATGGTTACTTAAAGTTTCTATAACGAATTTTAAAGATGATATATTTGTACGATTTACATCAATATCTCTTTTTAACTTAGCAATCTGTCTATCAGATTGCTTTTTTCTTTTCCCACTATACGGATATCGTCTTGGTCTCATTTTCTTTCCCTCCCTACGCTTGACTAAATGCGTTCAGTTCCATGATTTTCATCTTGGTATTGGTGCTTGGCTCCCACGTCATCCAGTAAGCTAGAGCGGCATCCGCATGCTTCTTGGGTAGCAAGTCATAGCGACTAATGTTGAAGTGGTCTTTAAAGTCAATCTCAGCTTGTCTAAATACCGACTGAGCAAAAATCTTATCCGCATAAGCTGGGCTATCAATGCCACCCAGGCAAGCCACAACCCTAGCCTTACGCTTCTTCAGGAGCGACTGAGCATAGCTTGGATGAATCGGTTGCTCACTCTTGAGGTAGTCAATATCCTCCAGCATGGTCGTCTGTTGCTCACGCAATTTCTTCTGGCCAGTGAAGAGAGCGATAAAAGCATCCTCGTCCAAATCCTCGCGAATAAATCCGCCCTGCTTACGAATAGCTGGCAAGACCTCTGATGTCACCCAGCGCTTGAACTCCTTAGCTTGAGGCAACTTGCTGGATAAGATAAGAGAGTAGAGACCAGATTCGTTGATGATCAACATATCCTGTGTTCCACCACTAGTAGGGATGCCCTGTTTTAGGGCGTCCTCTTCATCAACGTGAAGAGCAATCGCATTTCTAGCCTTGCTATATCCTAGGATGTCTGCAACATCTTTCCCAACGAACCACGGCTCGTCATCAATTGTCAAAGTACGGACTTCCTGCCCGTGAAAATTAAAAATTTCGTTCATAATATTCCTTTCTAAATTCGGTATTTGGTAGTAAATTTTTTGATAGGTTGCTCATATCTCTTTCCTTCCTATTCTTCTCCCCTTTTTGCTATAATAAAAGCAGAAAGGAAGTGATCTAATGCCACAAATCACCAATGATAATGTCCAGATTTGGACACTCTATATCACAGTAATAATTGCAGTTATCGGTTTTGTTTTTAATACCATTTCACTCTGGCAAACAAAGAAAGCTACAGAGGATATGGCAAAGCCTTATATTAATGTTTATGTAGATGTCTATGCAGTTAAAAATCAACAACGTACCTTTGTTTTTAAAAACTTTGGCCAAACTCCAGCATATATAGATAATATTCAGATAGATGGCGAATTGGATCCATTGAATTCTGTACACCGCTTCAACTCACTTATCGGAAATATGATTGCCCCAGGACAAAAATTTACATCATCAATAGACCCAGATTATAAAGGTCGAATTACACTGACAATTACTTACTCCGATAGCAAGAAACACAAATATATAAACAAGTTTGTACTTGATGCTACATTGGCATCTGCAATGTTCTACACTGTAAACGAGAGCAATAAAAGCGATTCTCCAGCTACAGCTATCAGACAATCGACCATGGCTCTATTACGCGATCTACGATAGAACCATCTCCGAGCGATTTTACAGTTCAAACATCACGTAAGAATTCAATTTTTATCTCAACAGTTTCATCGTCAAGTGTATTGGCGATGATTTTATTTTTTGCGTCAATCGCTTCGTTCAAGTCTTTACAAGTTAATTCATAAAATACATTTACATTTGCATTCATCTCTTCCCCTCCTACTCCAGCACCTTACTGCCGACTACCAATCGTTTAACGACAACGTCCATCTCCTTAAATTCAGCATTCTCTGCACAGTAGCGGACGCTCTCGCTGATGATGTGACAAATAGATACGCCGTATTCGTTCGCCAGCTCCGTAGCGATCTCCCAGGCATCTTTGTCAATCCGTGTTACTTTTTGCGCTGCGTTGTTCATAGTATCCCCTCCTACAACATATCTTCTACCCTACACCCTAGCGCCTTGGCAATGACCACCGCCTGCGACAGCGTCACTGCCTTCAGGTCGTTCTCGATCCGTGACAAGGTTGTGTAGTCTATCAAGGTTCGCTTGGCAAGCTCACGCAAGCCCAGCTTTTGAGCCGTTCTCAGCTCCCTCATTTTCGCTCCATACATCGACTTCTTCCTTTCTACTAATAGGTCTTTTCAAAACTGTTGGTACTTGTCAACAGTTTTGATAGAATTAATTCTATCGATTTTGAAAAAGTTTGACCTTCTTGACTTTTGTTTATTTTATCTCTTTTTGAGATATTTTTAACTGAAGAATAAGTCAGTTTCACTCATTCCGAATTTATTAGCAATAATTGCCATTTCATAATCCTGAAAAGGAAACTGACCTTTTTCTTTAAGTTCATACTGACGACGATTTTTTAACCCAATCAAGTCCGCCATGTATAACGTAGTAAGCTCTCTTTTTCTACGTTCTTCCCTTAATCGAATTTTAGGAAGAAGAAACTGAGAACGTATTTTCTCTTTATTTGTCAACAATAATTCTCCTCTCTTTATATAAGCCAAGTAATAATGATAACTAGAATAGTTAAGGCAATCAAAGACCAAGTGATAAATTTAGCAGTTTTGTTTTGCATTTTTTCTACCTTGTGCTATAATGAAATTACACAATAGTGGTTGGGGCTTTCGCCCCTTCCACTCTCTTCCTAGAAGAGTTTTGATATAAGATTTACCAGTGCAGAGATTAGATTGATGAGGGCTATTATCAAACCGATCTTGACTTCATTGGTAAGTCTTTTCTTTTTGTGCTTTTTCATTTAGTCCATCCTTTCTGTTGTTTTCCTTGTCTTAAGATTGCCTTTCTCAACCTTACAAGACTATTATATCTCATTTTGAGATATAAGTCAATGATTTTTTATCACTTTTTGAGATTTTTTTATTTATTTTTTTATCTCATTGTGATATATTATAGGTAGAGAAAGGAAATGTTTATGAATATACTAGGTAATTCTATTAAAGAAATCAGAAAATCTAAGAAAATGACACAAAACGAATTGTCACAGTTGACTGGTTTTAAACAAAATACTATATCCAATCATGAGAACGGCAAACGACAATTAGACGAAACAGATATTAGAATTTATGCTGCTGCTCTCGAAGTTGAGCCACAACAACTATTTAGTCTTTCTAAAGTTACCACCCCCACAGCGTCCCCAGATTTGCTCACACAGCAGATAACGGACAAGGTGGTACAATTAACCCCAGATAATAAAAAAATCGTCCTACGGACTTCTGAGGAGCTTCTGGAGAGACAAAAAGCAAACGGCGAGATGTACACAGAGCAAAACGAAGAAGAAACGAAGATAAACGAAGAAGAAGCGAAGAAAAACGAAGTGTCGGAAGTTATCAGCTTGTATCAAGTTGAGGTTGTATCTGAGACGGCAGCGGCTTCTGGATTTAACTATGGATTTGGGTACGACGATACAGACAGAGAGACTATAGAGGTTGACGAGCAACCACCACATCACGATATTGCGACTAAGGTCAGCGGAGACTCCATGCAGCCTGACTACCAAGACGGAGACATTCTCTATTTAGTAGACAAAGGACTGACCACCTACAACGGAGACCTAGCAGTTATCGCATACGGAGACCGTTCTTACTTTAAGAAGATCTATACCGAAAACGGACGCTTACGCCTCGTATCACTCAATGACAAGTACGAAGACATCATCCTAGACTTCCCACCAGCCGAAGACACACACATCAAGATCTATGCAGTAGTCGGGGTGTATAGAGGGGAATAAGGAAAAAATGAATTACAACGACTTAAATGATCAGCAGGTACAAGAATTAATTAACAAACTGAAGTACCCCAAAAACGAACTTTCTTTTAATGAAATCCATACTACAATCTCGTCTTTATTTGGTAAAATAGATATAGACGAAGCTATTATTGATGATGATGACATTCAATATATACTTCACATATACAGAGGAAGGATGAATCCTGAGCGCTACAGCATTCATATTAGATTTAAAAATTCCCATAATCATTTAGTTAGGGTAGACATTAATCCATCTAATAGACATGTGAATCCTGATGACTCAATTGTAGAGGGGAATCACATTCATATATACTCCAATCACTACGATAAAAAGGATAGAGTTGCTATCCCGCTTGAAGATTCTGACTTCCCTAATTTAACTCACATTGTGGACGTATTTTCTGAATTCATCAAATATACACATATCAAGACGGAGGCTGATGATGAATAACTCAAATACACTAAAAAATATATATTTTGATTGGTTATTAAAAGAGTATAAGTTCAATGATCTAGAGAAAAATATAGTAGAAATTAGAACACCGTTTTTAGATAATGATTTTGATCATATCATCCTATATGCTGAGTTTTTATCAGATGGTAGGGTCACACTCACAGATGACGGATGGACCATTAACAATTTAAAAAGTCACGGCGTTAGTTTCTCAAATCGTTCAACATACAAAAATAACTTACTAAATACAATCGTAAACAATTTAGGTACGAGAGCTGAAAATGGAGAGTTGTTTATCACAACCAGCCTCGAAAAATTCCCACTTGCAAAGCAACGGTTGCTCCAAACTATTATGCAGGTGAATGATATGATAGTCTTACGAGATACAACAATTAAAAATGTTTTCCATGACGAAATAGAAAACACCTTAGTACAGAGAGAGGTTCTTTTTACAAGAAGGCCGTCTTATTCAGGTAAAGAGGGGATAACTGTGCAATTTGACTTCGCAATTCCCACAATCAAAAAAGAAAGACTTGTAAGGACTATTTCAAACGGAAATGATCTCAACAGGGCTAAATTACTCGCAATGGATACACGTATTTTACAGAACCATAAAGATAACGTTGAATATATTGCTGTAGTCGACGATATACACCATAGATTTGATAAAGTGGCAGAAACCCAAGCGGTATTTAACGAAAATAGCAAAGATAAAATAATATTGTTATCTCATAAAGATATCTTAGAAAATTCTCTTTTATTATCAAATGTGATATAAAAAATCCCCGCACTCGGCAATAGTCCCCCATATCCAAGAAGTCTATTGTGCAAAATTGATATTTTTTGAAAATTATATTACAATACAGCTATCAGGAGTTTAGCTCCATAAAGTTTAGGTTTGGATTTTAGATCCATATCGTGATGGTAGCCGTATTTGATACGGCTACTTTTCTTTTCATATTCTAGTAAACATAAGTCGTTAAAATAAGTTGACGTTTGACAGAAATTAAAAAAAGAAATACACTAAGAATGTAAAAAAGCCTTGTTCGTCAAGGATAAAATCGTCTGGTGTACTTCTAAGAGGTACACCTTATTTTATTATCTGACGAGCTGCCAACTGTTTCCATTTTGGAAACAACTCAAAAAAATCCCCACACTCGCCATCGCCAAACTTTGAGTGTGAGGATTTAACTTTCCATCTAGCAAGCAATGGAAAGGATGATAAAAAAATACAACTATAGTTTATCATAAGTTCTACACCTTTTCAACTATGCGGGCAAGCAATCGAAAAGAAAGGACTTTTTATGATAAAAAAATACATTACAAAAAAAGGAGAGACTAGATATCTCTTTCAAACATATCTGGGCATAGACCCTGCTACTGGAAAAGAAAAACGCACAACACGACGTGGTTTTAAAACCATAAAGGAGGCAAAGGCTGCCGAACGTGACCTTCTCTTAGACGTTGAAGAAAATGGTTTTTCAAACAATGAATATTTCCAGAACCCTACATTCGCTGAAGTCGCTGAATTATGGCTTGATAGCTATAAGAGTACTGTAAAACCAACAACCTATCAGAACGTTAAGAAAAAACTTGATGTTATGATTGACTTGTATTTTACAGATATGAAAATTCAGCAGATCAGTGTAGCTTATTGTCAAAAGATTACTATCCAGCTAAGTAATCGCTATATCCTCTATGCTAATTACTACTCTGTAATCAGCCGTATTTTCAAATATGCCACTTCTATTGACATTATTAAGTCAAATCCATTAGATAAGATTATCAAGCCTAAAAACAGGCCATTGAAGACCAAAGAAAACTACTATACAAAACAGGAGCTAACGGAGTTTCTTAAAGTTTGCAGAGTAGATTGTAAGCCTGTAGAGTATACCTTTTATCACTTACTAGCTTTTACTGGTTTGAGGACTGGAGAAGCTATCGGACTCATCTGGTCAGATGTTGATTTTGAAAATAAACGATTGGATATTTCTCGTACGGCTGTCGTTGTTAATAAAAAACAAACTGTTCAGGACCCTAAAACCAAAAAGAGTAAGAGAGTGATCACCTTAGATGATGAAACTCTGAATGTATTGAAATTCTGGAAGCGTCAGCAGATAAAAGAATATTTTCGGGCTAGTGTGCCTTACAAACATGATTCAAATTATATTTTTACGAATAGTTTCGGAGGATGGATTTCTCCTTCAGCTGTGAAAGAGAGACTTAGAAGATTCTTTTGTGAACATAAAGATGTCAAAAAAATCACTCCTCACGGTTTCAGGCACACACACGCTTCTCTCCTCTTTGAAGCAGGTGTTACAGCCAAAATCATTTCAGACAGATTAGGTCATAACAATGTTCAAACCACTCTTGATATGTATACCCACATCAATGATAATCAACGTTTTGAAGTCGTTGAGCAGCTCATAGATTTCATCCGCTCCAGCTAAAAGTAGAGTCGTATTCAATCTCGTATTCACTTTTGGTTGACATGCTAGAAACCCACTGATTTCAAGGGATTAGGAAGACGTGTACTATTTATACCAAAATCCGCTTTCATAGATAAAGAAAAGGTAAGAAAAATGAAACATTTAGAAATTGAATTGAAAACACTATTGAAAAAAGATGAGTATGATCGTCTAAAAGACCAGTTCACAGGTGTCACTCCTGTTCTTCAAAAAAATTACTACATCGACACACCTGATTTTGAGCTGCGAGAAAAGAAAGTTGCTATGCGCATTCGAACTTTTGAAGACTGGGCAGAATTGACACTCAAAGTCCCGCAGAGTGTTGGAAACATGGAATACAATCAAAAATTGCAACTAAAAGATGCTGAAAACTATCTGAGCAAGAAAGAATTTCCTCAAGGGATAGTATTGGATGAATTGGCGAAACATGGTATCCAAACTAGTGAATGGCAGGTTCTTGGTTGTCTAACAACACTTCGCTATGAAATGCAAACAGCTATTGGCCTCATGGCACTGGATGAAAGTCAGTACTTTGATATGACAGATTATGAATTAGAGCTTGAAGTGGAAAATCATGAGCAAGGCAAACAGGATTTCCAGCAATTTTTAGAGGAAAATCAGAGTTCCTATCAAAAAGCTCCTTCAAAATTGGTTCGATTTGTCAAAAGCATGAAAAATAGCTGAAATAATCTCCATTTTTTGGTAAAATAGAAAAGATAAAAATACACAGGTTCTAGTTCATATATGTAAGATAAATATCACTAGGATTTAAAAAGTTTACAGAGGACGGTCTATAATGTCAGATAGAAAAAACATGAAACTTTTCGCACTCAACTCTAACCAAGAGATTGCACAGAAAATTGCTGAAGCTGTTGGTGTCCCACTTGGAAAACTATCATCACGTCAATTTTCAGACGGAGAAATCCAAGTGAATATTGAAGAAAGTGTCCGTGGTTATGATGTTTACATCATCCAATCAACAAGTTTCCCTGTCAACAACCACCTAATGGAATTGTTAATCATGGTCGACGCTTGTGTGCGCGCAAGTGCCCACAGTATCAACGTTGTCCTTCCATATTTTGGCTATGCACGTCAAGACCGCATTGCTTGTCCTCGTGAGCCACTTACAGCAAAACTAGTTGCCAATATGCTGGTTAAGGCTGGGGTTGATCGTATCCTGACTCTTGATTTGCATGCTGTTCAGGTTCAAGGTTTCTTTGATATTCCAGTGGATAATCTTTTCACAGTTCCCCTATTTGCAAAACATTACTGCGATAAGGGACTACTCGGTTCAGATGTTGTTGTCGTTAGCCCTAAAAATTCAGGTGTGAAGCGTGCTCGTAGCTTGGCTGAGTATCTTGATGCTCCTATCGCCATTATCGACTACCCTCAAGACGATGCAACTCGCAACGAAGGATATATTATCGGTGATGTCGAAGGTAAAAAAGCTATTTTAATTGACGATATTCTGAATACAGGACGTACCTTCTCTGAAGCTGCTAAAATCGTTGAACGTGAAGGGGCTACAGAAATTTATGCTGTTTCTAGCCACGGTCTCTTCGTCGAAGGAGCTGCTGAACTTCTTGACAATACTAAGATTAAAGAAATTCTTGTGACTGATTCAGTAGCAACAAAAGAAAAAACTCCTAAAAACGTATGCTACATCACTGCTAGTGAGTTAATTGGTGATGCCATCGTCCGTATCCACGAAAGAAAACCAGTCAGCCCACTCTTTGCCTACAACAAAAAGAAATAAGGTGATTCTTTGATTTATTTGGACAATGCTGCGACAACTCCTATGTCAGCAGTTGCTATTTCAGCTATGACCAAGGTGATGCAAGAAACCTACGGCAACCCTTCTAGTATTCATGGTCATGGTCGTCAAGCTGGTAAACTCTTACGAGAAGCCCGTCAGGAACTAGCCCAGTTACTGGGGACAAAACCTCAACATATCTTTTTCACTTCTGGTGGGACTGAAGGCAACAATACTGCTATCATTGGCTACTGCCTTCGTCACCAAGAACAAGGAAAACATATCATCACAACTGCCATTGAACACCATGCTGTCCTTGAAACCATTGATTACTTGGTTCAACACTTTGGGTTTGAAGCAACCATTATTCAACCAGAAAATCAAGAAATCACAGCCCAGCAAATTCAAGAGGCCTTACGTGACGATACGATTTTGGTTTCTACCATGTTTGCCAATAATGAGACTGGAAACCTACTGCCCATTGCTGAAATTGGCCAAATACTCAAGCAACACCCAGCCGCCTATCATGTCGATGCAGTTCAGGCTATTGGTAAAATCCCTATACACCCAGAAGAATTGGGCATTGATTTTCTCACTGCTTCTGCCCACAAGTTCCATGGTCCTAAGGGAATCGGCTTTCTCTACGCATCTAGCATGGATTTTGATTCCTATCTACATGGCGGAGACCAAGAACAGAAAAAACGTGCAGGAACTGAAAATTTAGCTGCTATCGTAGGCATGATTGCAGCCCTAAAAGAGGACCTAGAACAGCAAGAAGAACATTTTCAACATGTACAAAATCTAGAAACTGCCTTTCTGGCAGAGCTAGAGGGTATTCAATATTACTTGAACAGAGGAGACCATCATCTCCCTTATGTCCTCAATATTGGATTTCCTGGCCAGAAAAACGACCTCTTACTCCTTCGTCTAGATTTAGCTGGAATTTCAATCTCTACTGGCTCAGCCTGTACGGCAGGCATTGTCCAATCCAGCCATGTTCTTGAAGCTATGTACGGAGCAAATTCAGAACGCTTGAAGGAATCCGTTCGTATCAGTTTGTCGCCACAAAATACCGTTGAAGACCTACAAACCCTCGCAAAAAACTTAAAAGAAATTATCGGAGGTTAGCCATATGGCATTTGAAAAAACCATTCAGTTAAAAAATTGTCGTTACGACTACACTCTTAGCCCTTCTGTTAAAAAATTCACCCTCAAAGATAACACCTTTTTTGAGACAAAAGTTGGTAACTATGAACTGACTCGCCTTTTGGAAAAAGTGCCAAACAGCGGTGAAGGATTCCAACTCAAAATCATCATTAACAAGGAACTTACAGGGGCTAAAATCAATATCACTGACAAGTTTGGCCTTCGTCTGGTTGATATTTTCAAATCAGAAGACCACCACATTCATCAGGAAAAATTCTATTTCCTCATGGATAGCTTGGTAGAACGTGGTGTCTTCACAAAATCGGAAAGATAGGTCCCATATGTTTGAACTGACCTATAAGGACAGCTATCATGTAGAGCGCACTCTCAAGTATGAGGATTACAAGGCTCTCATGCTGGCTCTATCAGGATGTGTGACTCTGCCAGATACACTTTATGTAACTTCTTTGACCTTTCAAGAGCAGGAAGTTTACCAAGGACTGGTCGGAGACCTCTACCGTTTTCTATCACATGCAGATTTTTTACATCAAAACTAAGATTTTTCTTAGTTTTTTCTTGTTTTTGTTGATTTTTTCACAATGTTTCTATAAAATAGAAGAATAGAAAGGTTGTGATTTTGTGAAAGATAAACAGTCTGCTATTCCAAAAGCTACAGCGAAAAGACTCTCTCTCTACTATCGAATTTTTAAGAGATTTCATGCAGAAAAGATTGAACGTGCCAACTCTAAGCAAATTGCAGAGGCTATCGGTATTGATTCAGCGACCGTACGTCGGGATTTTTCCTATTTTGGTGAACTAGGTCGTCGTGGTTTTGGCTATGATGTTAAAAAACTGATGACGTTTTTTGCCGATTTACTCAATGATAACTCTATTACCAATGTCATGCTGGTTGGTATTGGAAATATGGGCCATGCCCTTCTCCACTACCGCTTCCACGAGCGTAACAAGATGAAGATTATCATGGCCTTTGACCTGGATGACCATCCTGAAGTCGGTAGCCAAACTCCTGATGGGATTCCCATTTACGGAATTTCTCAAATCAAGGATAAAATCAAGGATGCTGATGTCAAAACTGCTATCCTGACCGTTCCCAGCGTCAAGTCACAAGAGGTTGCCAATCTCTTGGTGGATGCTGGCGTGAAAGGAATTCTCAGTTTTTCACCAGTCCATCTGCATTTACCAAAGGACGTGGTCGTTCAGTATGTCGATTTGACAAGTGAACTCCAAACCCTCCTCTATTTCATGAGAAAAGAGGATTAGAAAGCGAAAATCATTTTATGAAAAAACCAGTTATAGGGATTACAGGAAACGAAAAAACTCATCCAGATGATGACATCATGATGAGCTACGCAGCAAAAGGCTTTGTTGAAGGCGTTAAAGACGCTGGAGGGATTCCCATCATCCTACCGATTGGTGATCAAGAAATGGCCTGCCACTATATCAGTATGATTGACAAGCTCATCTTGACAGGTGGGCAAAATGTTGATCCAAAATTCTATGGTGAACCAAAAACTATTGATAGCGATGACTACCACCTTCAAAGAGATATATTCGAACTAGCCCTCATCAAGGAAGCTATCAAACAGCAAAAGCCGATTTTCTCTGTCTGTCGTGGGACTCAGCTTTTTAACGTTGCCATGGGTGGAACTTTGTACCAAGATATAGAAGACCACTGGCAGGATTGTTCTGCCGAATACACAACTCAACGCTTGGTGACAGAACCAAATACTGTTCTTCGAGAAATCTATGGAGAAATCTCCCATATCAACTCCTTCCACCACCAGAGCATCAAGGATTTAGCACCAAATTTAAAGATTGCGGCTCATGATCCTAAAGATGGTATTATAGAAGCTGTTATGAGTACGGATGATGTCGCCTTTCTCGGTGTCCAATGGCATCCAGAATTTCTATTTGAAAATCGTCCCAAGGATAAAAATCTCTTTGATTATGTCGTTAATGAACTTTAGATTAAATCCGTCTTTTCACGGTAACTAAAGTAACTAGATTGTGAGACAATCAAATGGTCCAAGAGGACAATCCCCATCAGTTCGCAGGCTTCTTTGACAAGTTTAGTGACATGATCATCATTTCGGCTAGGCGCTACCGCTCCTGAAGGATGATTGTGAACCAAGATGAGAGAAGTCGCCATATGCTTGATTGCATAGTGAAGGATCTCTCGCGGCTCAGCGATACTACGAGTGGCAGAACCGATAAAAATGGTCTGTTGATGGATGATTTGATTTTGAGTATTGAGATAGAGCGCCACCAGGTGCTCTTGTTTTTTGTCCCCTAATTCCTGTTGCATCTTCTTGGCCAACTTTTGACTACTGAGAATACTTTCCATCTCAAGAGTCTCGTGTTTGTGAATACGATGCCCCAGTTCAATCATAGCTTGCAATTCTATGGCCTTAACACGTCCAATACCAGACAGACTCTGCAATTCCTGCAGGGTCATTTTTTTCAAATCCGTTAGGTTTGAAAGATTGTTCAAGACTTTCTGGGCAATTTCAAAAACACTAGCTTGACGTGTTCCTGTCCTGAGTAAAATAGCTAGTAACTCTTGATTACTGAGCGCTTCTACTCCTTCCTTGGCCAGTCTTTCTCTTGGTAATAGTGAATCTTCTTGGAATGAAATACTATACATAAAAATCCTCCTCACTTTATTATTCGTGAGAAGGATGAAAAATTAGATTTTTTTCTCAATTGGGGCTACACTAGCTAAAAGTTTTTTCAAACCTACTTCTGGGAAATTGATTTTTAATTCCTGCCTAGCACCGCTACCTGAAACTTCCAGAACAGTTCCCTCTCCCCATTTCTTGTGGAGAGCAATATCTCCAATGGACCAATTTGACTCACTAGACTCTGATTTTGCCCCAGCTGTAAATTGACTAAACGGAAGGCCACTTGACTGGATAGTTTTTGGGGTCGCACTGCGTTTACGGTCTTGGAAGGCCTGCGCCAAACTCATACCTTGACCGAAGGCAAGGCCACCACTACTATATGATGCTTTAAAGCTTGTATTTGCTGGACGAGCCAGACCTTGATACTCAAGTAAGTCTGAACTGATTTCGTTAATAAAACGAGTGGGACGGTTGTAGTTGGTACGACCAAAAAGCAGGCGTGAGTTGGCATTGGTCAGATAGAGAATTTTCTCTGCACGCGTAATTCCTACATAGGCTAGACGACGCTCTTCTTCCAATTCATCTTGATCCTCAGCTGCACGACTAAGTGGAAAGACATTTTCTTCCATCCCAATCAAAAAGACAACTGGAAACTCGAGACCTTTGGCAGCATGCAGGGTCATCAAGGTCACTTCTGATGTCTCCTGACTACCTGAATCTGTGTCCGCAATCAAGGCCAAGTCATTTAAAAAACGACTCAGTTTATCCAGACCAGTTTCTTCTTCTGGCCCATCAGAGGTGTCATCAAAGTTTTTCGTCACAGAGAGGAACTCCTCGATGTTTTCTACACGAGCCTTGCTTTCTAAGGTCGCTTGGGCGTTAAGAATATCGACATAACCTGTTTTTTCTAGGACGGACTCAACCAACTCAGTAATGCTTAAGTGGTCCAGTTGCTCTCGCAAATCTAACATCATATTTGCAAAATCCCAGATAGACTGGGCTACTTTACCCTTGATACCAGACAACATGATATTGGCTGAAGCATCTAGCATAGACATGTTTTGCATATTTGCAAAGTCACGAATTTTCTCAACAGTACCTGGCCCAATTCCACGTTTTGGTTCGTTGATAATGCGCTCAAAACTGATATTGTCACTCAAATTAGCAATAAGATTAAGATAAGCGATAATATCGCGGATTTCCTTACGGCTGTAGAACTTGGTTCCACCAACCATGGTATAAGGAATGTTTGACTTGAGCAGGGCTTCCTCAATAGTACGAGACTGGGCATTAGTCCGATAGAGAACTGCAAAATCCTTGTGAAGGAAGTTTTGACTGCGACTAAGTTCATCGATGGTTCTGGCTACAAATACAGCCTCATCTAGCTCATCATCGGCACGATAGTAAACGATTTGCTCCCCATCAGCATTTTGAGTCCAGAGATTCTTGGGACGGCGATTTTTATTATTTTTGATAACCTCATTAGCCGCTTGGAGAATTGTTTTAGTGGAACGGTAATTCTCCTCCAACAAAACCACCTTGGCTTGGGGATAATCTTTCTCGAAATCCAAGATATTCTGCATATCCGCACCACGCCAACCGTAGATAGACTGGTCCGCATCTCCAACCACACAGATATTTTTAAAACGGGAAGCCAAGAGTTTGACCAATTGATACTGGGCATGGTTGGTATCTTGGTACTCATCAACATGGATGTACTGAAATTTCTGCTGGTAGTAGGTCAAGACATCAGGATTTTGATCAAAGAGACGCAGGGTCAGCATAATCAAATCATCAAAGTCAACCGACTCCGACTGACGCAGTTCTTTCTGATAGGCTGTATAACACTGGGCCACAATTTGCGTGTACATATCTCCAGCTTGGGCAGCATAGGCAACATCATCAATCAGATCATTCTTAGCATTGGAAATAGTTCCTAAGATGCTCCGTTCATTCCATTTTTTCGGATCCAAGTTTAACTGCTTAAGAATGCGTTTCATAAGAGTTCGCTGTTCACCAGGATCTACAATAGTAAAATTGCGGTTGTAGCCAATATGGTCTGCATCACGACGCAGAATACGCACACACATGGAGTGGAAGGTCGCAATCAGACAGTCCTGAGTGGCTGGATTGAGGCTATAAGCACGCTCTTTCATCTCACGCGCAGCCTTGTTAGTGAAGGTAATAGCCAAGATATTCCAAGGATTGACCAGCTTTTCATCGATTAAATAAGCGATACGGTGGGTCAAAACTCGGGTCTTTCCAGAGCCAGCCCCCGCCATAATCAACAAGGGACCTTCTGTCGTTTGCACCGCCTCAGCCTGACGGTCATTCATTCCATTTAATAATGCGTTCATCTTCTCTTCCTTACTCTTGAAGTCAATATTTCTATTATATCAGAAATCAGGGAAAATAGAAACTTTACGGGGAGTAGCAAAATATAGCGGATTGAAACTAGAATACTACACTGTAGGTTTCTAAAACACTCGACTTTTTCACTTAATTTTTTCATGAACTAGCTCAATACATCAATATAAAAAAAGGTAAATTTAAGATTGGCAATACGAACGTTAAACAGAATTCCATTTCTCTTTTTAAAACCAAAACAACGATATCGTAAAACCTCTACAGGAACGATAGATTGCGACACTAAAATATTCTCCCCTAGTTTTGCTTTACTAATAGTATATAGGAGGAGAGCCCTGAATCCTAGACCCTCTGTTATGATGTGGTTACAAACAGAGTTGGAAAAAATCTTAAAGTCAGAAAAACGCATGATATCAGCCCCTAACACTTGATACAATGCGTTTTATTATGAAAAGATCTACTGGATTTTTTATCAAAATAAACTTCCAGTAGTCTTTTCAATTTTTATTAATAAGTTCCTTCTTCACCTTGGCTAGTCAAGATAACAGGTCCATCTTTCGTAATGACAAATTGGTGTTCATACTGACATGACAATCCACCGTCAATGGTCTTATGCGCCCAACCGGTTTTCATATCTGTATCGATTTCCCAGTCACCTGTATTAATCATTGGTTCAATAGTCAAGACCATTCCTTCACGGAGACGAAGTCCACGACCAGCAATACCATAGTTAGGAACCATTGGTTCTTCGTGCATGGTTGGGCCAACACCATGACCAACCAAATCACGCACTACACCGTAACCACGACTTTCAGCGTATTCTTGAATGGCTGCACCAATATCACCAATACGGTTCCCAATAACAGCTTGCTCAATCCCCTTATACATTGCTTCTTTAGTTACATCCATCAAGTTTTTCACTTCTTCGGACGGTGTACCTACAGCATAAGCCCAACAAGAGTCTGCTAAACCACCAGAATAGCTCTGAGTGTATTTCTTCATTTGCTCAACATTGTTGAAGTTTAATTTTGAGACATTCAAATCAGACTTAGCAATTGGACCTCCCAAAACCATGTCAACCTTGAGCAAATCACCATCTTTCAAGATATAGTGACGAGGGAAAGCATGAGCTACTTCATCATTAAGAGAGCAACAGGTAGCATAAGGATAGTCCATCATGGCACCGTCAACTCCAATCTGAAGCGGAAGGAAATTTTCTTCCTTACAACGACGGCGAACGTATTCTTCAACTTCCCACATATCTACGCCAGGCTTAATCAAATCACGCAAGCCAATATGGATACTTGCTAAAAAATCACCGGCCTTATCCATAGCTTCGATTTCACGAGCTGATTTTAATGTTATCATTTTTTCTCCTAGTTTCTAATTAATTTTAACGGTTACATTTGCTTTTGAAACAATCTGATGACCATGATAAATATCGTAATCAATAATAGCTGACCGTCTAGTATGGTGGATAATGCGTGCTTGAATGCGCAGTGTATCATCTATCTGAACAGCCTGCAAAAAGTAGATGAGCATCTGCTCGATAATGAGATTGCGACCACTATTCACAACTAAATCTTGGGTCATGTGAGTCAGTATCTCCGCTAATACACCATTAGCCAAAACACCGTTTTTCTCAAGCATAAAGGGTTCCACTGTAATGACGACTTCATCATGGTGATAAGCGAGTTTTTGACCAATCTGCTCAGAAAAAGTTGGTAGAGCAGAAACTTGGGAACGACTCATCTTCTCCATGACATCTCGTCGTGTCACAACTCCAAGCAAGGTTTGATTATTCCGAACAACCGGTACCATTTCAAAGTCTTCAGCAATCATCCGTTGACTCACATTGGCAATATTTGTCGATAATCCAACTAAAAATAAACTACGAGACATGACCTTGTCAATTGTGGTACTTGGTGACTTATCACCAGCATCTCTCATGGTTACAATGCCAACAACAACCTGATGTTGATTGATAACAGGAAAACGACTGCTACGATTCTTGCGTACCAAGTACAAATAATCTTTAACGGTGTCTGTCTCTCTCAGAAAACCATACTCATGACTTGGACGATAAAGCTTCTCAACTGTCAAAATATCAGTCTTGATTTGGACATTTGACAAGGCTTTATTGATCATAGTCGCAACAGTGAAAGTGTCATGCTTGCTTCTTAGAACAGGAATCCCTTTTTGATTTGCCAGTTTAAGCACATCATCATGAACATGAAAACCACCTGTAACCAAAACGGCATTTTCATTTTCCAGCGCTAGTAATTGGATACGGGTCCGGTCTCCGACAATCAAGAGTCCCCCATCATGAAGGTAGGATAGGATGTTTTGTTCAGTCATGGCACCGATAGAGAACTTACTAAATTCTCTCTCTAAACCTTCTTTCCCAGCCAGAACCTCAGAAGAAGTCACCTCTGCAATTTCAGCAAACGCTAATCTCTCTATAGCAACTTTCTGGGATTTAACACGAATTGTTCCACTTCTAGGACGGGTCTCCACAATTCCACGGTTTTCAGCTTCTTTAATAGCCCGATAGGCTGTTCCATCACTAACTCCTAGATGATTGGAAATACTACGAACACTGACTCTTTTACCTACTGGTAATTCCTCCAAATAGCTTAGAATTTCCTGATGCTTACTCATTGAACTCTCCTTTTACATACCGAAATTCAAGATAATCCCGCATTTTTCTTGTGTAACGATCACTTCCCTTAAACTGACGAATCAATCGAAATCCAGACTTAAGGGCAACCCGTTGACTTGCTTCATTTTCGAGATGGGTAATAATAGATAATTGTTTTAAATCAAATTCTTCAAAAGAAAGCTGACAAATTTTTCTAACAACCTCTGTCATAAATCCTTGCGACCAAGCATCTTTTCTCAAAAAATAGCCAAGCTCAGCTTCTTTTTTGATTTCATCTAACTTCTCAAATTTAATAGAACCAATCATTTGTTGATTTTTCTGGTCACAAATTGCCCACACTCCCAAAGGGGACTTCATAAAGTAATTGGCAAGTGCATACTGACTTTCTTCCAGACTTGCCTGCGTTGGGAAAATAAATTGAAGATTTTCTGGATTTGAAGCTACCTCGTGGAAGTTCTGATTATCACTAAAAAAGAAAGGACGCAAATACAAGCGATCCGTTTCAAAAAAAGAAAACATTGCTAATTTGGTCCAAATATTCATAAACACCTCTACGGTTTAATACTCAACAAGTCTAATATCCGCTCCTAGATTACGTAATTTTTCGATAATATCAGAATAACCACGTAAGATAAACTCGACATTGATAATTTCAGTTTGTCCCTCGGCCATCAAACCAGCAATAACTAAAGCTGCACCTGCTCTCAGGTCAGTTGCTTTAACACTGGCTCCACGTAAACTACGTCCACCCGTGTACAAAATATGACCATTTGTTGTCGAAATGTTCGCATCCATCTTTACTAGTTCAAAAACATGATTTACACGTTTTTCGTAAATCGTATCGACAATTGTACCACGACCATTCGCTCTTAGTAAAAGTGGGGTAATCGGTTGTTGCAAATCAGTTGCAAAGCTTGGGTAAGGAGCCGTCTTAATATTGATTGCTTTCAAATTAGACTGTTCCTCGACAAAAATGCTGTCTTCAGATACAGTCATTCTCACTCCCATTTCTTCCAACTTAGCAATAAATCCTTCTAGGTGTTCGTAAAGAACATTATTGATACGAATTCCTTTACCAACTGCAGCAGCTAAGGAAATATATGTTCCAGCTTCAATGCGGTCTGGAATCACCTGATGACGGGTCCCATGTAATCTTTCGACACCATCAATAATGATGATATTGGTTCCTGCCCCACGGATATGGGCACCCATATTATTCAAGAGGGTAGCTACATCAATAATTTCAGGTTCACGGGCTGCATTTTCAATAATAGTACGACCATTTGCTTTAACCGCAGCAATCATCGTATTAATCGTTGCTCCTACACTAATCGTATCCATGTAAATACTTGTACCATGAAGTCCTGTATCTTTAGCAGATAACTTCATGTTATCTCCCTCGTAGCTAACAGTGGCACCCATAGCTTCAAAAGCCTTAAGGTGTAGGTCAATCGGACGAGGACCAAGGTCACATCCTCCAGGCAAGCCAACTGTGGCTTCACCAAAGCGACCTAAAAGACTTCCATAAAAATAATAAGATGCACGAAGACTATTGATTTTCCCATAAGGCATTGGAATATTTTGAACACCTCTTGGATCAATCTCCAAGACATCGTCATAACGCTTAACAGTAGCTCCCATCAATTCCATAATTTCGACAAGACTGGCTACATCCGAAATATCTGGAACGCAATCCAAAGTCACCACATCATCAGCCAAGATAATAGCCGGAATTAAGGCCACAACACTATTTTTAGCACCACTAATAGTGATTTCACCTTGTAGTGGTAATCCACCATTGATAACAATTTTTCTCATTCTAAGTTTTCAATACTCTCTCAAGATTTCTAATAAGGTCTTTAAAATAAATTATATCATAAATGCAACCTTTTTTCCATCCTTTTCAATTTTATTGGATAAATCAGAGTTGATGAGTTAGTCACTGATACTCAATGAAAACCAAAGAGCAGATTAGGAAGCTAGCCGCAGGCTGCTCAAAACACTGTTTTGAGGTTGTAGATAAGACTGACGAAGGCAGCTCAAAACACTGTTTTGAGGTTGCAGATAGAACTGACGAAGTCAGCTCAAAACACTGTTTTGAGGTTGTGGATAGAACTGACGAAGTCAGTTACCTATACCTACGGCAAGGCGATATTGACGTGATTTGAAAAGATTTTCGAAGAGTATGAATTACTAATCTTTCTCGAATCGCTATTGCCCCTTTTTTGTCCCCTGAAACCAAGTAGGAGCTAAGACTAGCTCCCTTACCTAAGTATCGGAATACGGCTGTTCAACTAAATTTTAGCAAGAACTTCTCCCCCTTCTCTCAGTTCACAAAAGCGTTTGATACATACCGTCCTATATTTCATAAACAAGACGTTTTCAGGCTATCATCCTATCAGACAATCTATTTTAAAGATAACTGTGACTCAGGATCACTTCTATCTGTCGTTTTCTCTTTATAGTGATAGACCTCACGGGATAAGTCATACATCTTTCCTCGTGTATACAAGATATGAGGACGTTAAAAGGTTACAGTGAAAATAGAAAATCTTAGTCCGAATTCAATTACTCTCGTGCTTTATGTATATAGGTTACGACTACCTTTTTGGAATTTAGAGTTTTGAGCCCCCTTATCTACTATATACGCCTTACTATCACGTTCCTGTTCGTAGAGCCACGATTTCGCTATCCCTTCCTCTGACGATTCTTATTTCCAGCGTCAGACTTAAAACGGTCTATCCCCAGACCGTTTTAATCCGCTACCTCACGATAGTCAGGCTTGGGAATCGCTATTTGACTCGCCGAGAACTTTGACATCAGATATACTATAATAAAGTGAAAAAAGAATTAAACAATTTAATTTTGAAATTCAAATCAATTTATAACAATATTTTAGAAGATATGCTGTGCTATTCCAGATTCAGTTTGCTATACATGCCCGTTGTACCACAAAATCCCGTGTCTGATGAGGCACGGGATTTTTTAGCTTCTTTACTGAGATGGATTGTCTTTTTTAGTTCGTGCCAATCTCAGAGCACGATTTGGATTGAGACGATTAAATAGTTCTTCCAATTTCTTTTCATTCCAAACATCTGCGGCGGAAACAAAATTGCCATCCGCATCTCGGAAAGATATCGGTTTATCTCCCATACTAGTCTCCTAGTCTACAAATTCAAATTCAAATTTACCAATGCGGACCAAATCCCCATCCTTAGCACCACGCGCACGAAGGGCTTCATCAACCCCCATACCACGTAATTGACGGGCAAATTTCATGACTGATTCGTCACGATCAAAGTTGGTCATATTAAAGAGTTTCATCAGTTTTTCACCGGAAAGTACCCATGTCGCATCGTCATCACGGCTAATTTCAAAGGCTTTCTCTTCCTCGTCAAATCCATAGTAAGCTTCTTCTTCCATATCGGACTCGTCGTAAAGCAAGAATTCTGGTGTCTTGTCTAACAATTCAGCTGTAGCATCCAAAAGCGTAGCCAGACCTTGCTTGGTCAAACCAGATATTGGGAAGATAGCTGGTAACTCTTCAAATTCATCGTAGTTTTCAGCCAATTTTTTCTTAAATTCTTTAAGATTTTCTTGACTCTCAGGCATGTCCATTTTGTTAGCTACAATAATCTGTGGACGCTCCATGAGACGAAGATTGTATGACTCTAACTCCTTGTTAATGGCAAGATAATCCTCATAAGAATCACGTCCTTCGCTAGCTGACATATCAATAATATGAAGGATGACACGGGTACGCTCAATGTGACGGAGGAACTGAGTTCCCAAACCAACACCTTGACTAGCCCCTTCAATCAAACCTGGCAAATCGGCTACTGCAAAGGATTCACCTGATTGGGTGCGAACCATACCTAGATTTGGCACAATGGTCGTAAAGTGGTAGGCACCAATTTTAGGTTTAGCCGATGTGATAACACTTAAAAGTGTTGATTTCCCTACAGATGGGAATCCTACTAAACCAACATCTGCCAAGATTTTTAGTTCCAATTGTAACTCACGTTCCTGACCTGGTTCCCCATTTTCAGAGATTTCAGGTGCAGGATTTTTTGGTGTTGCAAAGCGGATATTTCCACGACCACCACGACCTCCGTGGGCAACGATAAATTCTTGTCCATGTTCAATCAAATCTGTCAAGACCTTGCCAGTCTCTGCATCACGAACAGTCGTACCTTGTGGTACTCGAACTATAAGGTCCTCAGCACCACGTCCATGCATTCCTTTGGTCATTCCTTTTTCACCAGAATCAGCCTTGAAATGACGATTGTAGCGGAAATCCATGAGGGTACGTAGTCCTTCGTCTACAACGAAAACCACATTACCTCCACGTCCACCATCACCACCCCAAGGACCGCCATTAGGGACATATTTTTCACGGCGAAAGGCAACCATGCCATCACCACCATTACCAGCCTTGACCTTAATCTTGGCTGTATCTAAAAACATACTCATTTTTTCTTCTCACTTTAAAAAAGGGCTGGGAAATCCCAGTCACAAAATTTTCTTGAATCTTTTTATAGATTACTGAGGGCACCAATTGCAGTTGCAAAAATACCCAAAATACTTGCTACTAACATGATAAGCACGATAAGCAAGGTTAATTTCTCAAACATCGTTTTTTTACGTTTTCCATTATCTCCAAATGCCATTTTTATCTCCTTCGTTACATTCTATTTTCTATTATCTTAGCATGAATTCAGCTAGTTTTCAATAGTCAGTTGCTACTGGTGCAATAATCCATAAAATGATATAAGCTACAATTCCAGCTCCGTAACAGCAAGCAAGGACACCCCAAATGATTCGAACAATAGTTGGATCCATATCTAGATAATGGGCCACCCCGGCACAAACACCAGCAATCTTTTTGTCACGACCACTTCTCATTAATCGTTTATTCATAGCTTGTCCTCTTTCTATTCTTCATGGTCTTTCCAATAATCTCTGATGCTGATTAACTGTGTTTTTGAAGCCCTCAGCATTCGTCTAGAGCCTTTTACGGGCACAGCAACCACCTGTTGCGGTAAATACAAAACTGTCTTAAAGATACGCTGGCTGACCGTATCATCTTTTGCTAAATCTTTCTGGAAGTTATTTGAAATAATGGCATCCAGATAAAACTCATGCACTCGTTTTCCAAAGTTCTCAGCTGAAATCTCGTACAATTTCTCTGATAAGGTATGCTCATCCATATCTGGAGTTGCAATCAGGGCTTCCAAAATAGCTCCGGCCAAATCATGTTCCCCATAGTACAAGGTTCCAAACATTTTATCACTGATCAGATTATCCAGATAAGGATTTCCATGAGCAATGACAGGCGTTCCACTAGCTAAGCTTTCCAAGTAGGTCAAGCCTTGGGTTTCACTTGTCGATGCCGAGATGAAGAAATCCGCCGCCTTATAGTAAAGAGCTGTCTCACTAGGAGCAATCATCCCTGTAAAGACAACAGAGTCTTGAATCTCTAGTTTCTGGGCTTGCTCTTTGAGGTCATCCAGATAAGGACCATCCCCAGCTACCACCAGTTTAACCTTGTCTTCCTCTTTCAGAACTTCTGCAAAGGCTACTAGTACTGCTTGAATATTTTTTTCATAGGAAATTCTGGAAAGACTCAGCAACATCTGGTCATCATCTTGAATCCCTAGTTTACTACGTAGTTCTTTCAAATTTTCCTGCTTGATTTCCGGACGCTCAAACTTGGCTAATTCAATCCCAGTTGGAATGACACGTTTTTCAACCTTAACCTTATAGTCAGATAGCAAATCATGGACAATCTCACTCGGGCAAATCACCCCATCCACATCATGCAAAAAACCTCTAACCAGATACTTGACCATGCTCGGACGAATCAACATCCCCTTGGCAATATAATGCACATAGTCTTCGTACTGGGTGTGATAGGTATGGATGACTGGAATCTTCAATTCACGCGCAATCCAAATCCCCAACAAACCAAGAGAAAATTCTGTCTGAGTATGGATAATATCCAGTTGATATTGTTTAGCAATTTCAAGTGCCTTGCTGAAGCCTCGATAGGCAAAGCGACGATCTTTAAAAGCAAAGAAAGGAACACTTGGAATGCGGATGATTTGCCAATCTTCATAACGATTAACATCCTTATCTGTCGTCGTAAAGATAAAAACAGCATGCCCCTGCTTTTCAAGTTCTGTTTTCAAGGTTCGAATACTGGTCGCAACACCAGAAACCTGAGGAAAATAGGTATCTGTAAATAAACCAATTCGCATAGATTACCTCACTTTTTACTTTCTCCCTAAAGCGGCTTGTTTCTCATAAAAGTCCAACCAGATTTGTAACAGATGCTCTTCTGAATATTCTCTGGAAATATTCTTAGCCTTTTCTTTGAGGTCTTTTAAGGCAACAGGATTTGCTTGATATTCCAAAATAGCCTCTTTCATCTCTTCTCTATCTGCTGTCGCCCGATAATTTCCCTCTAAAATCACCTTATAAAGATCCAAATCACGCAACATAATAGGAGCTTCACAACTGGCAGCCTCTAAAATCGTCATCGGAAAGAGCTCATTATAACTAGGTAACAAGAAAAGATTCGCTAGGGCATACAATTCGCGCATCCGCTCTGGCGACACGATACCTGGAAAAATCAAATTTTTAGGGGGATTTTCCATCATTTTCTTATAGCGTTCATAACCATCTGTCATACCACCAAAAGAGAAACCACCAGCCCAGATAAAGGTAATCTGAGGCAATTCCTCAGCCAGACGGATAAAATCATCAATCCCTTTGCGTTTCTGAACTTGACCAGCACCTACTACGATAAACTGATTTTCACTAAGACCTAGCTCTGTTCGCAGTCTCACTATCTCTTCTTGTGGTAGAGGATGCCATTTTTCCTTGTTGACAAAGTTAGGGATATATGTCACTTTTTCACGTGGAATACCAGCTGCCACCAAATCCTCAATAAACATCGGATTGACCACAACCAAGTGCTCCATCCGGTTGTAAAAAGAAAATACATAGAGTTTAACAATTCCCTTTAAGAAAAATGGAATTTTTAAACTTCCCTCAAGTGTATCAGGTAAGAAATGCACATAGCCAATTTTTCTCCCTGAGCGTTTCTTTTGAAATGTTGATAAATAATAGGGGAAATCAATGGTATGAAAGTGAGTCACATCTGCCTCTATTGGAAGATTTTCTGTAACAATCAATTGATCCTTGGCATCACGGTGAAGAAGACGAACTAATTCACGGTAAGCACCTGAAACTCCTTGTCCTGCTACTTTCTCACTTGAACTCAACATATTGATGCGTAATTTCTTTCTTTCCATAACTACTATTATATCATTTTCTTTGAATAAAATCAGCAAAAGAAAGGAGAGACTAGAGGAAAAGAGGGGAAATTTCCTCGCTTTTCCAATAATCTCTCACATGCTATTATATGTTTACTTAATGCCTAGGGCAATGCGTGCATAGCGACTCATTTTTTCAACGGTCCAGGCTGGATACCAAACCAATTTGACCTCAGTATCCGTTACTTCTGGAACCTCTGTCATAGCATCATAAATCTGATCCGTCAAAAGGTCTGCTAGGGGACAACCCATAGTTGTCAACGTCATATCAATCTCTGTTTGCCCTGTGTCGCCGTCAAAACGAATCTCATAAATCAAACCAAGATTGACAATATCGATTCCCAACTCAGGGTCAATAACTTCTTCCAAGGCTGATAAAATTCGTGTTTTGATATTTTCAATTTGCTCTTCTGTATAAGCCATATTTTCCTCACTCTTAGTCTTCAATAAAATCACGAAGCGGTTTGCTACGACTTGGTTGGCGTAGTTTTCTCAAAGCCTTGGCTTCAATCTGACGGATACGCTCACGAGTCACGTTAAAGACTTTACCCACATCTTCAAGGGTACGCATTTTTCCATCATCTAGTCCAAAACGTAGACGCAGAACATTTTCTTCACGGTCTGTAAGAGTATCCAAGACCTCATCCAACTGCTCACGCAAGACGATACGAGTTGTATAGTCCACTGGATTTTCAATCACTTCATCTTCGATAAAGTCTCCAAGGTGGCTATCATCCTCTTCACCGATTGGTGTTTCAAGAGATACTGGTTCTTGAGCAATCTTCAAGATTTCACGAACCTTATCAGGAGTCATATCCATACGTTCAGCGATTTGCTCAGGTGTTGGATCTTGACCTAATTCTTGAAGGAGGTTACGCTGTTCACGAACCAATTTATTGATGGTTTCAACCATGTGAACTGGGATACGGATGGTACGAGCTTGGTCCGCAATAGCACGAGTGATAGCCTGACGAATCCACCAAGTTGCGTAAGTTGAGAACTTGAATCCTTTAGAATAATCAAACTTGTCAACCGCCTTCATCAAACCCATATTTCCTTCTTGAATCAAGTCAAGGAACTGCATACCACGACCGACATAGCGTTTGGCAATAGAAACAACCAAACGAAGGTTGGCTTCCGCAAGGCGTTGTTTAGCTTCGATGTCACCCGCTTCAACAGCCAGTGCTAACTCTTTTTCCTCTTCATTGGTCAAGAGAGGAACGACCCCGATTTCTTTCAAATACATACGGACAGGGTCATTAACCTTAGCAGAAGTTGACCCAATCAAGTCCTCATCGCTGAGTTCTGGTTCTTCTTCATTGCTAAGAACACGCGCACTTGGATTTCCTTCATTATCTGTGATAGAAATTCCTGCATCTTGAATCCGTTGCAAGAGATCTTCAATCCCATCAGCGTCCAAGGTAAAAGGAACGACAAGACTAGCATTGATTTCATCATCTGTTGCTGTCCCTTTTTGCTTATGATTACGGATAAATTCTGCTACTTGTACGTCAAATGTTGTTACTTCTTTTTGTTTTGTTGCCATTATTACTCCATTCTTCTCTTTTGTGAAATTAAACGTTCCAATTCTTCTAAGGCTGTGTCGGTATCTCCTACATGGCTAGCTTCCTGCACCTTCTTTTTGATTCTCATATTATCCTGATTCAAGAGAGCCTTGTTTCGAGTCATTTCTACTTCACTAAGTTCCTGAGGTGACATCTCAGATGGTAAATCCTGAGCTAAGACTTGGTACCAAGCTCTTTCAACTTCCTCTGTCTGTTCTGCTAGAACTTCTGGAGGAAGATTGCCATACTGTCCAAGCAAGTCATATAAGACCTGAAATCCAGGTGTATCAAATGCAAAATCTTCTCGCAAGCGGTAATCGTTCAAAACAAGAGGGGATTCCATCATTCGATAAAGTAGATGGGCTTCTGCCCTCATAATAGCGGATAACTGCTTGGTGACAGGCATGGTGATTGGCGTCGGTCTGGAAATTCCTTCCATGCGATTCTGCCTTTGCGCCTGACGACTCTCATTAACAATCTGCTCAATCTGGGCATAATCAAAGGACGCCAGACTGTCAGCTAAAATATGAATATAGCTGTTTTGAGCAGTGATGGATTTTTCTTGAACAATCAAGGGAGCTATTTTTTCAATAAACTCAATCTGAGCCTGCAGATTTTCACTATTTTCAGGTTTATACTGGTGAATGTAAAACTCAATCGGACTAATACGAGTTTTCGTTAATAGATAGGCCAAGTCTTCTGGGCCATTTTTTTGTAGATACTCATCTGGATCCAAGTTATCAGGCATGCTGACGATCTGCACAGGAATCTCATCAATTTCATCCAGTGCTTTCAATGTCGCAGCTTGCCCAGCCTTATCGCCATCGTAAACAAGAACCAACTTCTTGGTTAACCTTTTCAGATGCTCAACATGCTCACGACTCAAGGCCGTTCCCATAGATGCGACAGCGTTTTCGATTCCAGACCGATAAGCTGCAATGACATCCATGAACCCTTCCATCAGGTAAATCTCACTGGCTTTTCCAGAAGATTTTTTTGCCCTATCCATATGATATAATTCGTAACTTTTGTTAAAAATTGCAGTCGATCGGCTATTTTTATACTTAGAAGTTTGTGAATCCGTTTTCTGCCAGATACGACCTGAAAAGGCAATGACCTTTCCTTGGTCATTTGTCAGGGGAAACATGATCCGATTGTGAAAGGTATCTACAAATTGATTGGCATCTGAGAGGTAAAATAGTCCCGAATCCAAGAAATCCTCTTCACGATACTGACCAGCCAAACGTTGATAGAGATAGTTTCGTTCTGGAGGTGCTAAACCAATCCGAAAATGCTTGAGCACTTCATCTGTCAAACCACGCTGATAAAGGTAGTTTCTGGCCTCTTCACCCATCGTAGTTGTCATGAGAATAGCATGGTAAAATTTGGCAGCATCTTCGTGCATATCATAAAGAGCTTGGTGAGGCGAGGCTGGCCTCTGCTCACTATAAAGCGGTTTTTCCACCTCTATACCGACACGCTGACCTAAGATTTGGACAGCCTCTATAAAGGGAACCCCTTGGTACTCCTCTATGAACTTAAAGACATCACCAGATCGGCCACAACCAAAACAGTGGTAAAACTGCTTATCCTCTACAACGTTGAAAGAAGGTGTTTTTTCACCATGAAAAGGACAGAGCCCTAGATAGTTCCGTCCTGCCTTTTGTAAAGAAATCACATCTCCTATGACTTCCACAATGTTGGCATTGTTTTTGATTTCTTCAATGACTTGTTTGTCAACCATACACAATACCTCCATGTTATCATAGTTTACTTTATATAGTATACTTTATTTCAGAAAAAAAGTAAACCATTTCACTCATTTTCCTTACTTTATTCAAAGAGCTGATAATAATCAGAGATTTTCATTTTTGCTTTTTCTTCTTGGTTCAAATCTTGGATAATCCGTCCTTCTTTCATGACAATCAGACGATTACCATATTTGAAAGCATCTTCCATATGGTGGGTAATCATAAGGGCTGTCAGCTGGTCTTTCTTGACAAATTCATCCGTCAATTCCATCAAGGCGACACTT
The DNA here is from genome assembly GCF_013276805.1 of Streptococcus sp. 1449. NCBI lineage: Bacteria > Bacillati > Bacillota > Bacilli > Lactobacillales > Streptococcaceae > Streptococcus > Streptococcus sp. 1449. The sequence continues at coordinate 66,066 of NZ_VMLS01000015.1, read as the reverse complement.
GTCTTTGGATCAAGGGCTGCAGTATGCTCGTCTAACAAGAGTAATTCAGGTCGCTTCAAGGTTGCCATCAAGAGACTCAAGGCCTGTCTTTGCCCACCTGATAAGAACTCAATCGGTGTATTCAAGTGTTTCTCAAGACCATTTCCTACTTTTTCAATAGTTGCCTGAAACTCATCCTTATAGCTAGCAAGACGTCTCGGAAACAGTCCACGTTTTTCACCACGAAACTTGGCAATCAAAAGATTTTCAGCTACTGTCATACGAGGAGCTGTCCCCATCTTGGGATCTTGGAAGACTCGAGACAGATACTTAGCCCGCTTCTCTGGTGAAAACTTGGTAACATCTTCACCCAAAATACGGATAGTTCCACTGGTTAGTGATAAGGTTCCTGCAATAGTGTTAAAGAGAGTTGATTTCCCAGCACCATTTCCACCTAAAATCGTGATGAAATCCTGTTCAAAAATTTCTAAGGAAACATCATTTAAAATAATCTTTTCTTCATCAAAGCCATTTTTAACGACTTTGGTTGCATTTTTTAATTCTACAATTGCTGTCATTTGCTTAATTTGGCTCCTTTCAAGATTGTTTGCTTAAATGTTGGAATCATGAGGCAGACTGCCAAAATCACGGCGCTATACAAACGAAGGTAACTTGTATTAAAGCCAAGCGCGATAACTGCCCATACTAAGAATTGATAGGCGATAGAACCGACAACGATAGTAACCAAACGCTCTGCCAAGCTCAAACTCTTGAAAATAACTTCTCCAATAATCAAACTTGCAAGCCCCACAACGATGACACCAATTCCTCGAGATACATCAGCATAACCTTCTTGCTGGGCAATGAGGGCACCTGCAAGGGCAATCACACCATTTGATAAGACCAAGCCCATCAGCTCCATGCGCCCAGTATGAATCCCGAAACTTCTAGCCATATCAGGATTGTCACCTGTAGCAATATAGGCTTGTCCGAGTTTGGTGTCCAAGAAAAAGAGCATGAGAGCAATGACAAGACTGACAAAGATAAGACCTGTCAAAAGTTGATTCAAATCCGAATCAAAAGGCAAAACATCCTGAATTTGCTTGGTTCCAAGCAAGCCTAAATTTGCACGTCCCATAATCAAGAGCATGATAGAGTGACAGGAAGTCATCACCAAAATCCCTGAGAGCAAGGTTGGAATCTTCCCTTTTGTATAAAGAAGTCCTGCCACCATTCCAGCCAAACAACCTGCTCCTACAGCAAGCAGTGTCGCTAAAAAAGGGTTCACGCCTTTGGTTATCAGAGTGACAGCAACAGCTCCCCCAAGAGGGAAGGAACCTTCTGTTGTCATATCTGGAAAGTTTAAAATCCTAAATGTCATAAAGATTCCCAGACCTAGAATAGCCCAAACAAATCCTTGAGAAATAATGGAAACAATCATATTTTATTTAATCCTTTCTATATTCATCTTTTTAAAAAATGGGAAGAGTCTCCTCCTCCCTACCTTATTTATTCGATGACTTGTCCTGCTTCTTTGAGAACAGACTCAGGAATCGTAATACCTAGTTCTTGAGCTATTTTTTTATTGATCACTGACTTACCAGTTGAAAAGACATTGACTGGGGTATCAGCTGGTTTTGCACCTTTCAGAACTTGCGCAATCATTTTTCCAGTTGCCACACCAAGGTCATGTTGGTCAACTACAACGGATGCCAAACCACCTACTTCTACCATAGCTGCCGCACTTGGATAAATTGGTTTCTTAGAACTTTGATTGCTAGAGACAACCGTTGGAAATCCTGATGCAATGGTGTTATCAATTGGAACCCAAATAGCATCTACCTTGCTAGTCATAACAGTGACAGTTGAGGCAATTTCATTTGTTGAAGGAACTGCAAATGTTTCCACTGTCAGACCTGCTTTTTCAGCATAAGCCTTAAATTCTTCGACCTGTGTTTTTGAATTGTCTTCGCTACTTGAGTAAAGAGCTCCGATTGTTTTCACATTCGGTGTCAGAGCCTTGATGAGTTCAACTTGTTGTTGAGCTGGATTGTGGTCAGATACCCCTGTAATGTTGCCACCTGGTTTTTTCAAATCTTTGACCAAGTTAGCACCAATTGGGTCTGTAATAGCGGCCATGATAACTGGTAGGTCTTTTGTTGCACTAGACAAACCTTGAGCAGCTGGTGTTGCGATACCAACCACAAGGTCATTGCCATTTGCAACCAATTGTTTACTCATTGTCGCAACCTTACTTTGGTCACCTTCTGAGTTCATAAAGTCGATTTTCAACTGGTCATCTTTATAACCTTCTTCTGCAAGTCCAGCTTGAATCCCTTTATAAATCAAGTCAAGAGAGGGATGGCTCACAAATTGAAGCACACCAATCTTGGCTATTTTCTTCTCATCCTTATTATTCTGAGCTTCTGATTTATTCATTGAAGAATAAATCAAGCTTCCTGCTACTAAGACTGCTAATGCAGCGATAATTCCAATTAAACGTTTATTTTTCATTTTATTTCTCCTTTTTAATTCCTTTAAAATACTTCACTTATCTAATACTCTTCGAAAATCTCTTCAAACCACGTCAGCTTCACCTTGCCGTAGCTATGGTTACTGACTTCGTCAGTTCTATCCACAACCTCAAAGCAGTGCTTTGAGCAACCTGCGGCTAGCTTCCTAGTTTGTACTTTGATTTTCATTGAGTATAAACAAGCGACGCCATCGTTTTCTTTCCATACTAACCTCCATCAAAAAAGTCCTCACACAAAAAACTTGTGTGAGGACGTCGATGCGCGGTACCACCTCAATTATAGGGAATTTCCCTATCGCTCTGTCTCGCAATAACGAGATGCACTGTAAGGTGTGCTCACCGAATTTTTATGATTTCAAATTCTAAATAGCATTCAGCCCAATTTTCATCATCGCCACTTATCTGTTTTCAGCTACCACAGACTCTCTTGAAAGTTTGTACGATTACTTTTCTGAATGGTTAAATTATATCATTTTTAAACTACTTGTCAATAGTCTATTAGAATTTTTTTGATCTTCACTTTTGAAAATGATTAGCCTGAATTACGCAATCCTGTCGCAATTCCGTTGATGGTGATATGAATCAATCGTTCTTGATCACTGGACAATTCTCCACGACGTTGGCGTTTAATCAACTCTAACTGAATATAGTTGAGAATATTAAAGTAAGGCATACGGTAATCCAGACTCGCTTTTAGATATGGATTGTCAGCTAAGAGTTCGTCATGTCCTTCAATAGCCAAGATAACGTTCTTAGTAACTTGCCATTCATTTAAAATAGTCTCATAGATGACCTTAACTTGCTCATCTTCACAAAGTTTAGCATATTCAAAAGCAATATTCATATTTGATTTTGACAAAACCATATCAACATTTGAAAGAAGCGATTGGAAGAAAGGCCAATTTTGGTACATATCTCGTAAGATAGCAATATTCTCTGGATTTTTATCGATAAATTCCTTGAAACTTGAACCAACTCCGTACCATCCAGGGAACATAACACGACTCTGTGACCATGAGAATACCCAAGGGATGGCACGCAAACCACCGATTTCAGTAATCGTCTTACGAGCGGCTGGACGAGAACCAATATTAAAGCTTGAAATAGCCTTGATTGGACTTGACTCGAAGAAATAGTCATAGAAATGCTCATTACCAAAGACCAAATCACGGTAGATATCGTAACTACGGTCCACTACTTGATCCATAATGGCTTCATAACGATTTGAGGTATTGGTATCGCTCTTCTTCTGCGTAATCATACGGTTAATAGCTGCCGATACTAGCATTTCAAGGTTATAGTAGGCAGCATCTTTGTTACCGTATTTATTGCCAATTACTTCTCCTTGCTCCGTCAAGCGGATACGATCCTTGATAGACTTGAGCGGTTGAGAGGTGATAGCCTCATAGGTTGGCCCACCACCACGACCGACAGTCCCACCACGACCATGGAAGAAGGTAACCTTAACGCCAAATTCATCTCCAATAGCAGTCAATTGTTGTTGAGCCTTGTAAAGGGTCCAACATGATGATAAGTAACCGCCATCTTTATTACTATCAGAGTAACCAAGCATGATTTCTTGGTAGTTATTGCGTGAAGCAATCCATTTTTTGGCAAGGCTAAGAGAAAGATATTTTCTCATTGTTTCCTCTGAATGATCCAAGTCTTCAATTGTTTCAAAAAGGGGAACAATCTGAACACGCGCCCTTTCCGTATCCACCAATCCTACTTCTTTTAATAGAATAGCTAATTCTAGCATATCAGAAAGGCTGGTAGCATGTGAAATGATGGTCTGACGGATGACATCATCGCCCAACTTATCTTTCAAAACACGAGCCGTCTTAAAAATAGCTAGTTCTTTTGCTAATAATTCTGATTTTTCTGCGTGAGTCGCAGAAAGAATTCGGGGATCTTCTTCTAATTCTTTCAAGAGAAGGTCACACTTTTCTTCTTCACTCAACTCACTATAGCGAGAATGAATTCCTGCTGATTTCAAGAGTTCTGCCACACAGGCTTCATAGACGCTAGAGTCTTGTCGCATATCAATTGATGCTAGGTAAAAACCAAATATCTCTACTGCCTGCAATAATTCCACAAAATCACCTGAAATCAAGGACTCGCCCTTATTTTCTAGTAGAGAATCTCGAATGGCAATCAAATCCTTGTAGAAATCATTGGCGGTTTCATAGCGAGTCCCAACTTCCTTATCCTCAATCAGATAGGTTTTTGTTGCTTGGATTTTTGATTGAATATCAAACAAGGCACGACGGTAAAGCTCTTTTTCGCGGTAAATCGAGTTATCCTTGGATTGACGAGCCATTTCTCTGACTTGCTTGCTGACGTTGACAATGCTAGTTGAAAGAGAAAATTCACGATAAAGTTGGTAAATCTTTTCATCATAATAGTTCATGATGACTTCACACTGAGTAAGTGCAGACTGTTTCAAGGTCTCTGCTGTAACAAAGGGATTACCATCACGGTCTCCACCAATCCACATTCCCATGGTGATCGGTTTAGCCTGTTTTAAATTCAATCCATGCGCTTGCGCTAAGCGCTTATACTCCGTCGTCAAATGAGGTACAGCTTTCAAAAAGGAGCTGTTGTAATATTCCATAGCATTCGTGATTTCGTTAGTCACTTTTAATTTTTTCTCACGAATCATGTCTGTCTGCATGATAATTTCGATATAACGACGCAAATCATTGTGCCATTTTTCTTTATTGATCAACCCCAACTTAACATCACGGTATTTACGCAAAAGACTATGAATATGATTTGTTAAATCCAACATACTTTTGCGTTGCACTTGTGTTGGATGGGCTGTCAAAACAGGGACAACATTCAAGTGTTCAAGAATTTCAGCGGCATTTTCTTTTTCAGCAACCATTTTGATCGTTGTTGATAATTTACCTAAATAGTCCTGATCAATATTATTTTGATGATTGATTTCATAAGCTAAATCCACATCCTCTGAAATATTAATCAAAAGAGGTAAGATTGAAAAATAGCGTGAAATATAGACCATTTCATCATTTGATAAGCTAGTCACTAGACGGTTTAGACCTTGATAATCTTCCTGCGTTGATAATTCTTTCAACTGCATGATTTTTTCAAAGGTCTCTGGGGCAAGCATATTTTTAGTAATATCTTCCAGCAATTCTGTTAGAATCAATACTTCTTCTTGCACAACACTTTTATTACTATAATTTTCTAATTTTTGAAGAGACATAGACTATCCTTTCTTTATTCTACTTCACAGAAGGTTCATTGGTTGATTTTCCAATTCCCGGTACAACTTAGCGCGTTTTTCACTGGCATCAATATTTAAGACAAAGGCCACTGCCACTGATAAGACTAGAAGACTATTCCCCCCCTGGGATAAGAAGGGGAAGGTTACTCCTGTAGATGGAATCAAGCCCGAAATCCCTCCGATATTGACAAATACCTGAACCAACATCATCCCTCCGACACCGAGTGCAACCATGGCATTGAAAGGATTCTCCGCTCGGATACCGACCAAGATAATCCGCAAAATCATGAAAAACAAGAGAGCTAAAATAAGACTGGCACCAACAAAGCCAAATTCTTCAATCACGATAGAAAAGACAAAGTCTGTATGAGCTTCTGGTAAATAACCTCGTTTTTCAATCGAATTCCCAAGACCTAGACCAAACCAACCGCCATTGACCATGGCAAAATAAGAATTAGATAACTGGTGACCCGCATCCGCACGATCGGCAAAAGGATTAAAAAAGGCACTAAAGCGCTTGGCTACATAGCCAAATACTGGAATTTTTGACAAGGTCTCAACACCGATTAGGCTGATAGTGGTCAAGAAAAAGACAGAAGCGGCAGATACGAGGGCCAGAATGGTTGAAAACCAGCGATAAGCGATTCCACTAACTGTATACATAATCAAGGAAACCAAGACTAAAATAGTCGCATTTCCTAAATCAGGGAAAATTCCCAAACTTCCAATCAGAACTAGGAGAACGAATCGCCAATCATTAAAAGCACGGGGAAGCCATTGATTTTGAGTCAAAACTTGAAAATCATAAATAGCTATTTCTTCTTGCTGTTTGGAGAATCGGTGAGCCAAATACCAAATAATAATGATTTTTAAGTACTCAGCTGGCTGAATAGTTACTCCTGCAACCGAAATCCAACCGTATGCCCCGTTTACGGAAATACCAATAAAACGAGCTAAGAACAATAAAAGCATTTCTATCAATATAACTAAAATGATTAGTCGCTCATTTCTCAAAAAATCTAGTCTCAATTTATAAATTAAGGCAATCAGTATCAAACTAACAATCCAAAAGATTCCTTGGTTTCGAACCAATTGCAAGGCGCTCTTGCCTTCTTCAATTAAAATAGCGCTGGTGGTCGAATAGACCACAATCAAGCCCAAAATAGATAAAAGCAAGTAAGGAATCAAGATGGAATAATTTAATAAGTGCCTCTTACTAATCTTCATAGTATCACCACTCTACTAGGATACAGACAAATCTGTTCCAAATTCCGTTTTATTTTCTAGTTTTGATTGCTATTATACCATTTTTTCAGAAAGAAAAAAACTCTTACCTTACAATCCTTCGAATTTTACTGTTTTTACAGAATTAAGGCAGAATTTGAAATCGTAAAACCATTTTGAATAAGAGTTGCTTCAATCCATTGACTCCGACTAATTATGTTGCTTTCGTGAATGCCAAAATCAGCCGCAATTTGTTCATAAGTGCACTATTCTCGCATGTATTGAATAGTTACCATGAGGAGATCGTCTAGGCTTAATTTGGGTTTTCGTCCACCTTTTGCGCGTTTACGTTGATAAGCTGTTTTTAACACAGCTAACATCTCTTCAAAAGTCGTGCGCTGAACACCTACAAGGCTCTTGAAACGGCTATCGCTTAATTGCTGACTTGCTTCAGAATTCATAGTTTTATTGTATTATATTTTGTTTCGCAGAAAGTCTATTATTCCTTTCGTTCAAAGGTTTCTACGCTTTTAGCAACAAAGCTACACACTGAGCGTTTCGGACTTACCTTATCGTTTCGTCGTAAACTCCTTACTCTACGACAGCTATCCCATTGGCGGAGAATCTACTTCTACTTCGCTGATGACTCAGCTCGTACAAGCAATCCTACACACTCCACGTGATGCGTATGCGGAACTCAAAAGGTTTGGGGAACCTTTTGAGGATTAACTTCGTTTCTCCAACAAGCTTACACACTCCACGTGTGGTGCTAGCAAACTTCTATATTATAGAATGAAAGTGACTGAGTTGTTGTTTAAAATTAAACTTCAGAATGAAAGTATATACTATCTTGTATCAAATGGCTATTTAAAATAAATATGTAAAACTATTTATTACTAAAATAGTTAATCATATACTCCTATAACACTACAATCTGTAAAAATAAAAACACAAAGTTACCAGTAGTACCTTTTCTCACTTAGATATTGTTCCTTTTGTTCTCTAGAATTTTCATGATTTCTAATTCCTAGTAATTCATCTGTTGAAGAAACTATTGGGTCTATCCAGTCAGCTTTGGATCTAATCCAATCAATTTCATCCTTACTAAGTTTCCCCGCTATCTCCAGTTTATCAGCCATCAATCTTAAATCATTTGCTGTTTTAAAATCTTCTAGCATATTCAGAAGAGACATTGTCCGCTTCTTCTCTTCTTCGATTCTATTTTGTAATTTTCTTTTTCGCTCTTGTTCCTCTTCGTATAGTCTTGCTTTCTCTTCACGTTCAAGGCGTAAGTTCTTAACTTTATAATACTCTTGGTAAATTAAAACAATTATTTCTGGGATTGATTGTTCAAGTGTGAATTCTTTAGTATCTTTAATGTATTTACCATCTATTATCTTAAATCGAAAGTTTTCATTTGGAATATAGTCATACTTCTTTATTCTTGGTTTAAAAGCATATCTATTAAACTTAACGCTATCATTGTACTTCGCTAATTCTTTAGCTTCTTCTTTTGTTAATTCATGACTTACTTTGTCTGTTGATTCTATAACTTCAAAACGAACAATATCCTTATCAATTTGAATATCCCAATTTGAAGTTACATTATCACCGATTCTTTCAATAACAGTAACTAGTGTATCTAAAAAGCGATATAAGCGTGGAAGAGAATTTAGTGAAATATTTTTTACAAATTTAGGTTCTTTTAAATCATTATATCTGTGCCTAGAATCAAAGTAAGGATAAGAAGCAGCTTTTTCCCTCTTATTCCACTCTGTAATTTTATCTCTTAGATTAGCTACGGATTTATGTAATCTCTTATTTGGAGCCTGGTTTAGGTTTGAAACTGCTTCAATAATACGCTCTATTTTATCGTCGTCTATAAATGATAATGAACTTCTTATACTAGTTGTATCAAGTTTAACAGTATCTCCGTTTTTATCTTCCATACTATCTTCTTTATGTTTAGCAGCTTTAATTCTACTGTTCTTTAAACTTTTTCTATCAATATTAACTTCATTTACGTCATTTTGTGGTAATGGAACGATAAATTCACTTAAGTCTTGTCCAGTATTCTTACGATACCAATAACTCCCCTTTGGAATTGGGATTTCAAATTCTTTACATTTCTTGAGTAAGTCAGAATAGCTTAAATCATATTTCAATGAAACTTGTTTTGCACTTATCTCCCAGATTTCTTCATAGAGTTCTTCTCTAGAAAAGGTCTTTATCATCTTCATTTGAAACACCTTTACCCTTATATTTTACATCACCGTTTTTATATTTACCAAGCGAAAACGCAAATTCAAAAACTTCTAATTCTTCACTTCTGCATTTTCGCTTAATATAAAAAGTAAATCTTGTTTTAATCCGTTAAATTCCTCTATAATTTTATCTAAACTAGTTTCAATATTTTCAACACGGATCTCTGATAGCTTACCATGATTGTATGAAATCATTCTTTCAGCGATAATATGATATGACCAACTCTCAGTGAAACGTCTGTCTCTTTCTTCGTTATGAATAGCAAAACCAATTGGAAGAAGATTATTTCTAAGACCTATCGCAACTGCTTGTGAACTTATACCTAAATAATCACCAGCAATTTTTAATGTGATTTTATTTAATTTTCTAATATCTTCGTCGATATATTTCGGCATGTTAGTACTCCTTTGTTATAATTGCAAATGCAATATTATCTAATTTAAAATATCTTGATGGGCTGCTTCTAGTTGTTTTCCATAATAAAATTAATTTGTGGTACATCATTCTCTGAAAGTTAATAATCTAAAATCTTTTCAATGAAAAATTTATATTAAGCAATAAATAATCTCTTCAGATTAAGAGTTTCTATCTTTTAAAGTAAATCCATTTATCAATTCCATATATAGACGTAATAGTTATTTACTATCTAGGTCAAAACCAATCTGCCAAAATCCCATATCAAATATTTTCATTTGAGGATACAGCATATCAGCAACATTAAAATTCTTTTGAACTGAATCTAACTGTTCTATGTTTTTTTCATAAAAATCTACTAGTTGTAAAATAGATTTAATGTTATAGGTTCCACTTGCAATCTTTTGTGATCTTATTCCAGAAACAAAATATCTATCATATGCCGGAACACAACCGAGTGTCCCCATCAGTATCTTTGTGATTAATGTATCTGATAAGTTGTTTTTTAGTGCTGAACCTCTCACTTCACGCCTAATTTAATCATAATAAGTTGCAATAAATTCATTAATTTCCTTTAGCAATTTTTGGTTAGTTTCATTTTTAAAATCTTTACATTCTATTCCTGCTAGAGAATCATATTCATTGCTTAAGATTTCTCTTACTACAGGTATATGTACTCTATAATCCTTTTGTAATAAGAATGAAGAACCTCGATACATCCCCCAACTTGCTAAATAAAATGCAAGTTGTAAACTCAGGTAATCAAGATTCACATTATTCTCTTTTCGAGCTGTCATAAAATGTGAATAACAATGCTCCCATGAACGATATCTATCATGTTCATCAGTTTTCAAATCGTTATAAAACTCAGTTGATGATTTAATAATCATATCAATTGTTTCCATACTTCCTGCTTTCCTAATCAACTTTCAAATATATAGCGTTTTCATTATTTTCTTAATCTATTATATCATTATTCAAAACAAAAAACTGCAACTTACTCGTTGCAGATACACAGATTTAATTCTGTTCTTTTTAGAAACTTATATTTTCATTTTCAGGCATAGTAAAGACATCGTTTTTTTCAAAATAAGGTTTTACCATTTCTTTCCATCTAGCTTTATGAAAATTGATTGAGTTTAAAGGAGATAGGCCATAATTTCCCAATGCATAACCATCATTTACTTCAACAACAAGTGTTCTGCCATCACTAGTAACACCGATATCTAGTCCATAAGCTATTGGCGCATCTTTCCAACATGATATGGCTTTATCAATTACACTAGGATCAAATTGTGCATGATAATCACCTGTATAGGGTCGAACATCTAATACGCGACCATCTAAAACAAAACAACGCCATTCTGCTATGAATTCTACAACCTCACTAATCCATATAGGATAGTCAAAAGGTAGACCAATACCTATCAAATCACGGGTTCCGTTAACAACTCTTCCAGTAAAGACTTTTGAACCAGCTTTAGGCTTAATAAATTTTCCCCAATTATCAGGTATATTTACAATCTCTCCTAAAACACCTTCATAAATCTTTCGACCATAAAAGTCTTTAAGCTCAATAGGATAGTCATAAACCGGAACATTTAACCCCATCATTTTTAGTAATGCTCTGGTCTCCATTATATAATCTACAACTATATCTTTACTTGTTAACTGTTCTATTTCAGAAAAAGATTGATATAAAATAATTTCTTCTCCTTGTAAGTAGGCACCTACTTGAGCATTGTATTTATTAATTGAAACTTCACTTGGTAGTTTGCTTTGTCTAATATAAACAACCATTTCATCACTCCTACTTCACTAGTGTTGCACCTGTTTGTAAAAAAATAATAGCATTTTTGCTGTTATTTTTTTGAGTAAATAGCTCCCATAATATCATCGAAATAATCAACAGTATTAAGGAGTAATTCTATAACCTGGGACTTTGTTAGTCGTATTCCTCTTCTATCTCTAGCATCTTCTACTAAATTTTCAAGTTTATCTAGATTTTTATCATCCAAGCTAATCATTATTCTATTTTTATCAGTTGCCATTTTCTTCACCTCTAGTTAATTCTATCAAAAGTGTAACACTTGTGTCAACTGGCTTTTATAATACATTAGTTTAAAAGTGGAGAGGATTTTTAACACAGTAACTTTAAATCTTTGGTATTAAAAAATTTTCACAGTATTTATAGAAATAAAATCTGTCTCAAATAAGTTATCAAATCTAGTATAAATTATGAGCGGCTACTCTAATACTTTTCCTCTAAACAAGACAAAGGCTTACACTCAATGATTTTCTTACCCCCTTCGTTACAATGTTTTGACATTTTTACTAGCAAAGGTACATACTCACAAGGAACTTTGATCGACTATTGAATCTCTCCCACTTCTTCTTTAACATATCCTTCTACATCTTCAATCTCTACAAACATTGGGTCTAAGTGACACAAGAAATGCCAATTTTCTGCACCTTTTTTTCTGTAGAGAATCGCTTCACCGTCTTCACTTCCGAAAAAGCTTCTATCTACTTCATATCCACTGCCTTCTAGAAAGTCTTTTGCCTGCCGATAGTTTGCTTCTCTTGCTTCCACATAGGTTTTAACTTCATCGTTGTTAACGACATATGCATCGATTTTGGAATAGCCTTCAATTACTTTTTCGTTTGGTTCGGATAGATTCGAGATCTTTTTCCAAATAATGTCTACATTTTCCTTAGAGTCAAACATAAATTTAGAAAAAGGTACAATGTTTCCGTTATAGATAATTTCCATATAGTCTGGTAGGTTTGTAGGATTAAAAAACTCTACTTCAAATCCATCTTCTGTTTCTAAAGTATATCCAGGGATTTGTGCTACAAAAGTTTTCCCATCTTCTATGGAATCAAATGCGACTAAATCTTTAGAATAATTATTTTGAGATAACTCTAATATAACCATATATAACCTCTTCTAAATTGTCTGTAGATTGATTTTTCAGAACATAATACTGATTAGTTAGTAACCGTTAGGATATAGCAAATTCTTTTTTCCACCTTCTTAAAACATCATTTCAAGGCTACATACTCAGCGGTTCGCTGTTACCCTATCGTTTCGTCGTAAACTTATTACTCTACGACAGCTATCCCATTGGCGGACTCAAAAGGTTTGGGGAACCTTTTGAGGATTAACTGCGTTTCACTAACAAACTCACACACTCAACATGTGTTAATATTCTTCTTTTATACTAATAAACAAAAGGCAATGAAAATCATTTTAAAATGATACTGTGGAACGGAAAGATTTTCGCCAGTTGCAAAAGAAACGACATTCATCATTCCACTTGAAATTACAACAGAAAATTCTTTAACATCGATTATCTAGATAGACCGATTGTTACCTTCAATAATGGATATACTGATCTAAATTTTAAAATGTTGTTTCCTTACTAATTCTATTACTCGCCAATATAGTATAAATAAAATAACCAATAAAAATGACAATAAAAATAACATTAATTTTTAACACAAAATAGAGATTTAACAAATTTGCGAACGCATGAAATAATATACAGTATCCCACAGATTTCGTTTGACGGTAAAGAAGACCTAAAACAAAACTTAAAAATAATGTATATATAAAAAACAAAATAAAAGGAAATCCTTGATGACTTTCTCCAACTATAAACCATAAAGGCAGATGCCAAATTCCCCAAATTGATCGTACAATCAAATTAGATTGCCAATATGTATATTTTTTATCAAGTAACGGTTGTAATATTCCTCTCCACCCTAATTCTTCATGTCCACCACCAAAAAAAAATTAGTTGTATAAAGAATAATGGCATTAGATAAATTGATACTCCATTTAATTCTAAGGAAGATACAGAAAATAGTATCAAAATTGCTAACATATGAATAATGAAATAGATACTACTATTTTCTCTCTTATTAAATAAAAAATGTTTAAATTTTATATTATTACTTTTCAAATAAAACCCACTTGCAATAGCTGGTCCGAGTGCACCTATTATATGTAAAGTTCTCCCTATAAAAGTTTCTAATCCAAAAATATGAGATTGCGTAAAGATGGCAAGAATCCCCCAAGCTATATAAGTAATTCCAAATGTACAATAAAGATAATTTTTTAAATTCCTTTTATCAATTTCTGTCATTTTATCTTCCTAATCTTGATTATTTTATGAATAATATTTTTACTGCTTCTTAGTTGCTCTCGGTTATAACTACCTATATTCTATCACAAAAATAGGAGCAGTTTAATTGACTGTTCCTGTTTTTTTATTACAAATATTCTCGAACAATTATCGTCACAACAGAATATAATTCATAGTTTACGTTTAAGTACTATTTTGTTACTAACTAGCTAACAAAAAGAGTGAGGAAATCAAACGTTTCCACCACTCTTTTGTATTCTATTATAGATAAATCGATGTTCTTTCACTATCTATTTTCTCTGTAATTTCAAATGATTTATCTTTCAGATTAGCTCTTAATTCTGCCACTGTATTGGCATCGGTATTGGTCCAACTGATGTGGATAGTATTAGCGTCTTCCATGTCAACAGTAAACTCTCCATCAAATGCTGCGCTGCTATTACGGAATTTGAGCAGATTGAACAAGGACAACTGGGCGTTGAACTTCTCGCTCAATTTCTTCCAAATCATAATAGTGACGGTTGATGTTGCGGCCTTCTTTGGTTGATTCGAGCAATTCGATATCATTTTCTCCTGCCAACAAGCCAACGTAGTAAATCTGCGGAATACCTTGTGCAAAACATTGAAGCACACGTGCCAAGAGATAGGCTTGGCCATCATTTCCTAAAACTGAATAGTAGGTACAATTTATCTTATAAATATCCAAATTGTTGTAGTCCTCTGTTTTGACATTTGCTCCTTGGGCATAGAGGGCTTCTCTTGTCACCTCTGTTTCCTCATCTGTCAGCAAGTCCTTGACATCGACCACTCCGTGTCCAAGGTTGTAAATTGCTTGCGAGGGCAGATTTCCATCCAGTGAACAAGACGGTTGACATTACCTGAATAAAGAGCATGAAGAACCAGCATCGGAAGGGCAAAGTCATAGACATAGTAGTCTTGCTCAGCGATTTTTTGCTGAATGGTGTAATGTTCATGAATTTCTGGAAGAATTTCCACTCCTTTTGGTGCCAATAGCTGACGCGGAAAATGAAGCATTTCCCAAATATCTGGCTCAACAAAGAAACAGTTGGTGCCGATTTTCTTATTGGCGTAGGCAAAGGCGTCCAAGCGAATAATGGAAGCTCCGTGGTCCGCCAGCTGTTCCAGATTTTCCTGAATAAAGCGACGAGTTGTTTCTGTTGTCACATCGAGGTCGATCTGTTGCTCATCAAAGGTACACCAAACTTTTTCCTTACTACCATCAGCAAACTTGGCAATGCGATAGGGAGCACGTGGCTTCCGTTTGTAAATCAGGTCTACATCTTCCTGAGTCGGCCCACTGTTTGGCCAAAAATTTTTGTAGCGGATAAACAAATCCGCATAGGCAGACTCATCTTTCTTTTCTAGGAAATCAAGGAAAAAGGCGACTTGGCTGAGATATGGTTAATCATGAAATCAAACATGAGGTAGTAGTCTTGACTGAGTGCCTCAATATCGCTCCAATCTCTAAAAGCCTCATCAACCTTGGTATAGTCCATGGGTGCAAACCCGCGGTCGCCTGACGATGGAAAGAAGGGAAGAATATGGACCCCACCGACCACATCTTTCAAAGGGCCTTCTAAGACCTACTTCAAGTCTTTCAGATTTTTTCCAAGACTGTCTGAATAGGTAATTAACATTGCTTGATTTTTTACTTTCATAACTTGCTCTATTTACCTTCCTCAAAGCGTTTATAGACTGCTATAAATTCCTCAGCAATCGTTCTAAAACCTTCTGCACTCATTAACTGATCCTCAGCGTGCATCAGAAGTAGACCTGTTTGGCTTAATGCCCCATTCATTTCTTTTGTCAAAAGTGAGTGGTGAGCATTGTGTCCCTGTACAAATGCTTCTTCGCCTTGTTTAATTCTATCTTTAGCCTGCTCGAATTCACCCTGCTTAGCCAATTGAATAGCATCGATGTACATAGATTTTGCTGTTCCTACATAGGTGATAATTTGAAAACACACTTCGAGTACTTTTTCGTCCATTTTAATACCTCTCTTACCAATCTTCGTCTTCTAAATCGCTTGTTTCTTGCATTACAGCTTGTAAAGCTTGTTTATCCATCTGTTTAATAAATGGATAATAAACAAAGAAAGACATAACCAAAATAAGTGTTTGCAACAAGGCTGTTTTCCAACCACCGATGATAAATCCTGAAATAATTGGAGGACAAGTCCACGGAACTTGAACGGCACCATACATAGGTGTCAGTCCAAAATAAATCGCTGAATACTGGATGATACAAGATAAAATAGGCGTTAATATAAAGGGAGTTGCTAAAACTGGGTTCATTACAATCGGCAAACCAAAGAGCACCGGCTCATTGATATTAAAGATGGCTGGAACCATTTCAAGACGTCCAAGAATTTTTAGTTGTTTTGATTTTGCAAATGCAACCATGTAAACTACCAAACCAATCGTAATCCCGGCACCTGTAACATTGATAAATTGATCAAAAAATTGAATCGTCACAATATGACCACCATTGGCTAGATTTAATTCAAGGCCCTTATCTAAAATGGCTTGGTTTTCCAAAGCATTCGCCTGTAGCAAGCCACTCATGATGCCACCAACTACAGTTGAGCCGTGCACCCCAAACATCCATAAGAATGGTACAAGGAAACACATAAGCACCGCACCAAACAATGAGTCAGTCAAGCCTTGCATTGGTGTTTGAATAAGATTATAAATCATTTCAATCGTTGTGACCTTAAACAATTGTTCAACAAGTCCGACAAAGATCGTTGCCGCTGTGATGATAACAGTAGCAGGAATCAAGGCTGAAAATGCGTTGGCTACACCAGTTGGTACGCCATCTGGCATTTTGATTTTGATATTTTTCTTCAAAAACCAAGAATAGCTTGCTCCTACAATCAAACCAACGATAATGGCACCAATCATCCCTTTCCCGGAAGTCCAATCCTTCAGAATAATGTTACCAACTACATCCCCATTTTTAGAAATCAAACTGGAGGGCTGGATTAGCAAGAAAACTGCTAGGGCAATGACACCTGCCCCAAGCGGCTCCTGTTTTTCTAGCTTAGCATAGGTATACGCAATCCCAATGACTGTTACAATCGCACTGATATTAAAGGTTGCACCAATTGCTTGATTGAGAACAGGGGTAATACCACTAGTTTCTAACATCGTTGCTAGAGCTGGAACTGGAAGATTGGCCAAGATAAGAAAGATGGAGCCAACAATCAACAATGGCATAGAGAAAACAATACCATCTTTTATCGCTGTTACACCTTTGGTATTGACAAAGGCCATCATCCCATCAACAAACTTTTTAATCAGTTTATCCTTCATCATCTTCTCCTTATTTTTTCATCATGTAAGCTTGTTTAAGAACTGCCATACCGTTTGCAGTGCCATAATCAGCCATTGCAATCACTTCTACAGGAACATTGTGAGAAGCACAAATTTCTTTTGCTTTTTCAAGTTGGAAACCAACCTGTGGGCCTAATAGAGCCACATCAATATCTCCAACTCTTTGTTCCAATTCACTGATGGAATAAGCTGCAATTGTTGCATCTTTCCCTTTTTTCTGAGCCGCTTCTTTCATTCGCTCAACCAAAATACTTGTTGACATACCTGCTGCACAAAACAATCCAATATTCATTTTAATTACTCCTTATAATTCGTTTCCATTTGATGTAATCACTTTTTGATACCATGTAAAGGAATCTTTCTTCATTCGTTGCAAAGTTCCTTCGCCATTATTATTCTTATCGACATAGATAAAGCCATAACGCTTCTCCATTTCACCTGTACCAGCACTAACAATATCGATACAGCCCCAAGGGGTATAACCAATGACATTTACGCCATCTTCTTCAATCGCTAACATCATTTGTTCAATGTGTTGTTTGAGGTAATCAATGCGGTAAGAATCATGGATTCCATCAGGCTCTACCTTATCATAAGCACCGAATCCATTTTCAACTATAAAAAGCGGACAATGATAGCGATCGTATAAAAGATTTAAGCTATAGCGTAATCCCTCAGGATCAATCTGCCAACCCCAATCGCTTGATTCAATATAGGGATTTTTCTTAGTATAAACATCTTTGAAAAGTTCTTCTGTTTCCTCAGATGCTGTAGCAGTCACTGTATCACTCATATAGTAACTCAAGCCAATATAATCTACACAACCTTCTTTTAGAGTTTCTAGATCTTCTGGTAAAATATCCAGTTTGATATTATTTTTTCGACAAAAGGCCTCGATATAGTAAGGACGCTCTCCAAAAACATGAAGATCTCCATAGTGAAATAAACGATGCTCCATTGCCTTCTGGCTAGCAAGTATATCTTTTGTATCACATGTATTCGGATAAAATGGTACCATTGCCAGCATACAACCAATTTTGAAATTTTTATTGATTTTCCGACCCAATTGTACAACTTTTGCAGAAGCCACTGACTGATAATGGATAACCTGCTGTAGTACCTCAACTGGATTTTCATCTTCTTGATAAATGACACCAGAATTAGTCCATGAGCACCAAGGAACATTAATTGCACCTTGATTATTGATCTCGTTAAAGGTCATCCAATACTTAACTTTGTCCTTATATCGTTCCATGACGACTTCCGCAAAACGAACAAAGAAATCAATCAACTTGCGATTACGCCAAGCACCATACTTAGTAACTAGATGATAGGGCATTTCAAAGTGACTGAGTGTGATGACCGGTTCAATTTGACGAGCTAGCAGCTGATCAAATAAATCATCATAAAATTTCAACCCTTCTTCGTTAGGTTCTTCTTCATCTCCATTTGGGAAGATACGAGTCCAGGCAATCGAAGTTCGAAAACACTTAAATCCCATCTCAGCGAATAATTGTATATCGTCCTTATAGGTTCTGTAAAAATCTATTGCATCATGATTCGGATAATATTCGTCAGGTAAGACGCCATCAGTAATCTGTCGAGAGTGGGTAGCACTTCCAACCGTCATCACATCGGCTATCGAAATGCCTTTTCCACCTTTATCATATCCTCCTTCAATTTGGTGAGCAGCAACTGCCCCACCCCATAAAAAGCCTTCTGGTATTTTTGCCATTTTACCAATCCTTTCTGTATTTTGTACTAGCGCTATGAACAAGTCTATTTTATAACATACTGTATCTGCTGACAATAGATATTGAGATAGAAAATAAATGTACAGTCGAACAATATTTGTTACATAAAAAAACAAGAGTTTTCACTCCTATTTTTTTAAATAAACTTGGTAACGTAAGGATTCTAAAAAATAGACAACTGGAATCTGAGTGGTCAAATTAGTGGAACGTAGCGAGGAATCTGCGTAGGCAACTGGCATAAAGTAGGATAAATTTATATCCGATAGCTGTGATAAAGTGGAAATATCTGTATTTGTCAGACTAACAATCTTAGCATTTCTTTCTTTGAATCCCTGTACCAGAGTTAGAACTTCTTCTGTCTCACCGCTGACACTTAGAGCAATAACCAAAACATCCTCCAAATTAGAATGATGCAATTTCAGAGAATAAAATGGGTTAGTAATAGCAAAGCTAAGAATACCGATTCCAGAAAAAAGATATGAGCCATATTCTGCCAAACTTAGACTAGTACCCACCCCTAAAAAGATAACTTGTTTGGCTTGAACGATCAAGTCTGCTATCTCTGATAGTTGTTTTTTTAAAGCTTCATCTTGGACACTAGTCTGTAAAAATTGTATTGCTGGAATATCAATAGGAAAGTAGTGACGATGTTTATTTTCCTTATCTTCCGACCTTGACAAAGCATATTTTAAATCATTGTAGCTATCAAATCCCATCTTTTTCGCAAAACGAATGATGGTTGTTGTCGATAGATTTATAGATGTCGATAGCTCTCTGATAGTCATCGTAGCAACTTTATCTCTATGTTGCAATATAAAATTATACACGCTTAATTCACTATTATTTAGCCCTTTTACTTTATGATAATCAAATAAATTCATAGACACCCTTATGCTTTTGTAGTATATAGTTGTTTCATTAACATTTCAATAATAAGAATAACAGGTACCTGCGTCGTAATATTAAACCCATTTAAAAATAATTGAGGAACATGATAGGTTATGGAGCAATCAGATAGCCTTGACAATGTTGATTCCAATGTATTTGTGATGGCAATAACTGGACAACCTTTTTCCTTTAATTTTTGTACAATTTTCAATGTTTGAGAAGTCTCACCAGATTCGGATAAGGCAATGACACAAGTTTTTTCCATACTGTTTTGTAGCACTGGTTGCCAAGGATCTTCAATACACATACTAAATTTGCCAATATTTGAAAAATAGCGCGCTCCATATCGACCTAAAGTTCCAGAGGAACCAATTCCGACAAAAACAATCTGTTCAACTTTCTTTAAGATTGCCACAGCCTCCATAATCAGCTGCAAAAAAGTATCTTGCTCAGTATAATCAATGAATAGCTTCAAAGAATGATTGTTTTGATTGTTTAAAATAATTTGCTCATTTTTTAAATATTCTTTATAAGCAATCTTAAAATGGCTATATCCATCAAATCCTAGATGCTTGCAAAATCGTTGTACGGTTCCAACTGATACATGTGCAAGTTGGGCCAATTCCTTGATTGTCATAGAGGATATATTTTCATTTTCTAAAATAGTTGTATAAATAGCATTTTCTAAGTCGTTAAAACTTGCTACAACCTCATAACTAAACATATAATTCCTTTTTCTATCTCTATTGATTTGCTTACAATGTAACAAAAAACTAATAACCAAAGTGTTCCACACTAAAATAATGGAGAGCATAATGGCTATAAAACCAAGTCAGCATTAAAATCTATTAGAAAACCAGACGAATCAGATTTGTCTAACGAGACATGGTTAAGAGAAAATACTTTAAAACAGTATTGCCTTATGTCCTAGATTATATCATATTTTTGAGCATACTTTGAGTATTGTTAGTTAATTGACTTAAAAGAAACATAACAAGAGCTTATCTCTATTAAATTGTATCAATTTCAATCGCCCATTCTGGAGATATGTAAGGTGTGGACGTTTCTATTCCCACAATCTCCTTGTCAATGGAAACAAACACGTACCCACAGGGTAAATGGAAATAGAAACTGATAATTTCTAGCTATCACTTCTATTCATTCCAAAAATTTTCTCACTCTGATACTTCCCCACGCCAATACAAAAAGCCTTGCAATCAAGGCTTTTCGTTATCCCTTTCATTCAAAGGTTTCTAGGTTTTTACGAGCAGAGCAACACACTCCACGTGGTGCGTCTGCGGAAAAAGATCAACCGGCTGGACTTTCTTCAATTCATATCCCAATTCTTGGTAGAGTTTGATATCACGCGCCATGGTTGCGACATTACATGAGATATAGGCGATGCGGTTAGCTCCTGTTTGGGTACTAGCTTTGATAAAACTCTCGGTGAGTCCTTTTCTTGGTGGATCAACTAGGATAAGGCTTGGTTGAATTCCATCTTTAAGCCAATTCTTCATGGCGTTTTCAGCTGTGTCACAGACATAGTTAGCATTTGAAATATTGTTCAGTTGAGCATTCTTCTTACTATTCTCAACCGCTTCTGGAATTACTTCAACACCATAGACTTCCTTGACGTGTTTCGCAACAGAAATACCAATCGTCCCGATACCAGAATAGGCATCAATGACCACATCATCTTCTTTTAATTCAGCAAAGTCAATAGCTGTTTGATAAAGTTTTTCAGCCATTTCAGTATTGACTTGATAAAAGGCAGGGCCAGCGATTTGGTAGTCATTTCCCAACATCTGGTCAGTGATAAAATCTTGTCCATAAAGCGTACGCCATTCCTTACCAAAAATAGCATTAGTGTTCTGGTCATTGATATTTTGCATAACAGACACAATCTCTGGAAACTGCTTGATGACTTGTTCAATCAATTGGTCAACACGAAAAACTTTGGGACGAGTTGTCACCAAAATGACCATGATTTGCCCTGAATAGTGCCCACGACGCACCACAAGATTTCGAATCAAGCCAGATTGTTCCTTTTCATCATAAGGTTTCAAATCATAACGACGTAGCAAGTCACGTAGACCTACTACTACCTCATCAATCACAGAATCTTGTATAAAGAAATCTTCCAAAGGCATGAGGTCGTGGGAATTCTTACGGAAAAATCCTGTTTCCAAAACACCATTCACTCGACGAACAGGGACCTGTGCTTTGTTACGGTACTTGACTGGATTTTCCATACCTAAAGTTTCAGCAACCTCTATATCATCAATTCCAGCAATCTTATATAGACTGTCTTTGACTTGCTTGGTTTTAAACTTGAGCTGTTCTGGATAGGCAAGATGACCTAAATCCGCGATTCCTGAACGCAGGTAAGCCAAATCTAAATCTTGATTACGGTGTGGTGATTGGACAAGGTATTCTTCAACTTTCCCAAAACCAATCTTTTTATTAACCTTGAGGACACGCATAAGGATTTTTTCACTCGGTAAAGCATTCTCAACAAAAAATACCAAACCATCCACCTTGGCAACTCCTGCCCCTTCATGGGTCAAGTCAACAATCTCAACTTCTACAATATCATTTTTCTTTAACATTATTTTCTCTTTCTATTGGCCGACAAAAAAGACGGCAACGTTAGGGTTACCATCTATTATACCATGAAATTTCTTAAGAACCAAAACTCTTGAAGAAGTTGACAATGGCTTGCCAGAGGGAACTTAAGAAGTTCCCACCGTCCTCTAGCGCCTTATCAGCATCAAAGTTAAGGTTGATATTTTTAAAACTGTCGCCAGCTTGTGAAACAATACTTTGTTTAAGGTCATTTAGAGTTTTAGTGAAGTCTGTATTGCTAAGAATATCACTTTTTGAGAGATTCAAAGCAAAATTGATGATGATATTGATTTGGTTTCCTGTTATAACCTGATCAAGTTTGTAATTTTTCAAGGTATCTTCAACAATTTTACGGACATCTTCCTCTGTCAGATTTCCCTTACTTTCTTTAGCTTTGGCGAGTCCTGACTTAATATCTGCTAAGGCAACGTTTAATTTATTAGCATCATAGCCTGTTTTGTCCTTGTTTTCAGCATTGATATCGGACAAAGCCTTTAGCTCTTCTTGAGCCAAATCTTTGTTGGCTTGTGGCACCTTGGCTCCATTAGCTTCTAGAGAATAATAAATCCCTGCTAAAGCACTCTCACCTGTAACTGGAATAGGGGCTGCTACAGTGATTTTAGCATGTTCCACACCCAAGGTTACTGCTGCATTTCGGTACATATCCTGAGTCACCTTAGTGATGTTCTCTGGTGTTTCAATCTTGACCTCAAGTGGCGACTTGTCACCTAGTTTTTGAATCTTGGCTGATGAATACAATTGTAAGCTAGAGTCATTGGCCACATTCATAATCTTAGAATAGACATCAGGTGTCATGGTCTTGAGTTCTTTGGTGTCTGTTGAGGCATTGTGGCCTAATTTCTTAAGAGTTTGATTTTTTTGGTCTTCAGACAATGATGAACCTAGGACATATTCAGGTTGGACGTAGGTTTCATCGATAACTTTTTGAACATCTGTTGCTGCATGGGCGCTATTTATAGCTGTTACTGCCCACAAGACCGCAGCACTAGTCAGAAAGAGTTTCTTTCTCATAGGGAATTTCCTCCTTTACCTTTCTAGAGTAATATATCTATCTTAAAGAAAACTTATAAAAAAACACCTGGACTAGCCAGATGTTGAAAAGAGAGTGAAACATTTGATGATGTAAAGGTTGAGTTGAACCTGTCTAGAATAGTAATAGTTTCCTCCATTTACATAGAGTTCGGCTCCATGGAAAATGGAAATGGGGTGAATATAACTATAAGTCTTTCCAGTGGTATTACCAAGCAAGGGAGCAACAGTCTCGCGAGAGTACTGTTTGGCCAGAGCCAAGGTGTTTTCCTTGCCATTTTGGGCAATATAATCGATATAGGCAGGACCAAAATTATAAGCTTGAACAGCTGTCCAGACATCTACCCCCTGCTTCTGGGCTAGATAGAGATTGTCTGTCAGAGTTTGCACGCCTTGCCGAATGCTAGAGGCATTATCATTGATGGTGTTGGTGGAACCACTTGCAGACTCACTAGACTGCATAACATCGCCTTCTTTTCCTTTTGTTTCGGTATAAATCATAGCGAGCACAAGCTCTTCGTTTGCTGGGGTGTCTTTTTCACTCAAGATTTCTCTCACCATGGGTTGATAGGTCATGACTTGTTTGACATCTTGGTGAACGCGGTAAGCTTTATAGCCAGCAAAAAGGAAGACTGCTAGTACAAGCACTCTTCGAATTCGTTTAAACATTATTTACTTTGGATATCCTCGATATTTTTGATTAAGATAGAGTAAGTTCCATTGTCGTTTTGGATAAACTCAACAGACTCGGCGTCTTGATAGACGTTATTGGGAACGATGAGCTCAATTCCATTTGACAAGGAGAGTTTTTGATTTTCAAATTTCTTTAATTGGCGACTGGCATCAATTTCATCAAATTGAACAGGCTCTGGTACAGCTTCCTTGACTTGATCAATAAAGCTCAAACGAGCCGTCAGATTATTGTCAAAAAGGTCGTTGGCCAATTTTTCAGGTGACAATTCATTGCTTTCTTCCAGATTGTTAAAAATAGCTGATTTGACCTTGGATTGAAATTGAAAATCATCTGTGTTAAAAGTCTCAGCAATTCTCTGGGCCGTTTTTTCTAGTTCTTTGATAGATTTCTTGGGTGAAATCTTAGGGGCTACTGCAAGGAGATTTTCTGAAAAATAGTTCAAAAAAGTCCCGTTGTACTTGATTCGTTTTTCAATCAGATGGTACTTGCGGCTCTGAAGATTGACTACCAAGGCCTCATCAGCCCCTGTTCCAAATCCAGGCAGGTTATTCTGAGTCAGCTTGATTGGATTATCAACTTCTCCTCCGAGGTGAGTCAAGGTCTCACGCAGGGCAATTCTCAAGAAAGCGAAATGTTCCACACCTTCTTTAGAAAATTGCACAAAAATCAAGTCATTGGTCTTGAGATTTTCAGAAATGCTAAACTCCTCTTTCCAGAGATTAGCCAGTGTTACTGATGTCTCCAATAAATCGTCTGTGATGTGATTGAAGAAGGGATTTTCTTCCTCGAAAATCCCAGTCTTGGCTTCATCTGAATACACACGTTCAATTTTTTTACGCAGGTATTCTTCGATTTTTGGAGTAATATTGAGAAGCTTATCCGCTAGGAACAGCTCGGTATCAGCCGGACTGAACTGGTGAATAATGGCTTTCTTAATATAAATGTCCATAAAAGTTTTAGTCCTCGTATAATGGGAAGGCGTCTGTCAACACTTTGACTTCACTTCTCACTTCTTCTAAGACAGCTTCATTTTCTGCATTCTTAAGGGTTTTAATGATGAGTTCAGCCACTTTGCGACTCTCTTCTTCACCAAATCCACGCGCAGTAATGGCTGCAGATCCGATACGAATCCCACTTGTCTTGAATGGTGACAAGGTTTCGTAAGGAATTGAATTTTTATTTAGGGTAATATTGACTTCATCCAGCAAGTTTTGAGCAACTTTTCCGTTTTCTACAACCTTAGTCACATCAACAAGGAAGAGGTGATTTTCAGTCCCACCAGAAATAATACGGAAATCAGGGTCTTGCAAGAAGACATCTGCCATAGCTTTGCTGTTTTTGATAACATTGGTAGCGTATTCCTTGAAGGCTGGATCCAAAACTTCTTTAAAGGAAACAGCCTTGGCAGCTACAATATGCTCCAAAGGTCCACCCTGAATACCTGGGAAAATAGCTGAATTGATTTTCTTAGCTAGATCCTCATCATTGGTCAAAATTAAACCACCACGAGGGCCACGAAGGGTTTTGTGGGTCGTTGTTGTAGTGATATGAGCATATGGTACTGGGCTTGGATGTAGACCAGCTGCAACCAAACCAGCAATATGAGCCATATCTACCATGAGTTTAGCCCCAACAGCATCCGCAATTTCACGGAATTTTGAAAAGTCGATAATTTGAGAATAGGCTGAAGCACCTGCTACGATCAATTTTGGTTTTACTTCTTGGGCTTGTTTCAAGATAGCATCAAAGTCCAAGAGTTCTGTTTCAGGATCCACACTATAAGAAACAAAGTTGTAGGTTTGACCTGAGAAGCTAACTGGAGCTCCGTGGGTCAAGTGTCCACCTGCTGCCAAATCCATCCCCATAACGGTATCACCTGGCTCAATTAAGGCCATGTAAGATGCACAGTTGGCTTGGCTTCCTGAGTGAGGTTGGACATTAGCGAATTTAGCGCCGAAAATTTCTTTTGCACGTTCAATAGCTAGACTTTCTACCACGTCTACCACATCCGTTCCACCATAATAACGATGGCCTGGGTAGCCTTCGGCGTATTTATTCGTCAAGATAGACCCTTGAGCTGCCATAACAGCCTTGGAAACTACGTTTTCCGAAGCAATCAACTCAATGTTGTTTTGTTGTCGTTCTTCTTCTTTGGCAATAGCATTCCAGAGATCAGCATCATATGCTTTAAAATCATCTTTATCAAAAATCATAGGTCTTCTCCTTTATTGTATGACTAGTCCATTAGTTTAATTTTCTTATTAGAAAATCAAACTAAAAGATGCGAATAAACCGTTTCTGCATTTTATCACAAGTATAACCAACTTTTTCATAAAATGCATGAGCACCCAGACGATGATCGGCAGAGTTTAAGCGGATAAACCCATAACCACGTCTTTTTGCTTCTTCTTCCAACCCTTGCAATAAGCTTTTACCAATACCTTGACCTTGCGCTTGAGGTGAAACTGCTAAGGCTAAAATATTAAATCCTGCTTTAGAATAAAGTGATTCATAGACCTCAGCGTGGACATATCCAAGCAAGGCATGACTAGCTTCATCCTCATAGCCAAGTAGGAAATGATGGGAATCCTGAGACAGTCTAGCTAGTTGGCTAGCCGTTCCCTCTGGACTAAATGAATAGCCCAAAGCCTCTTGGTTGATATCACAAATAGCTTTCACATCAGTTTCTCTTAAATCTCTTAGCATTTCATGCCTCCTCAAAAGAAATCTCTGGCAACTGAGCAAGAATATCTTCTCGCTTAATGGCCCCTTGGCGTAAGATTTTCACCTTGTCACCCGACAAATCCAAAATAGTTGAATCCTGTCCAGTTAGAAAAGCATCGTCTTCCAAACCCAGAACCTCTTGGTCAAAATCCTCTAGAATTTGTTCAAAGGTTAC
The DNA here is from genome assembly GCF_013276805.1 of Streptococcus sp. 1449. Classification (NCBI taxonomy): domain Bacteria; kingdom Bacillati; phylum Bacillota; class Bacilli; order Lactobacillales; family Streptococcaceae; genus Streptococcus; species Streptococcus sp. 1449. Next base: position 38,984 of record NZ_VMLS01000015.1, on the reverse strand, counting down.
TCCACTCGCCTGACCTGAAATATTGGCAGACGGTCCAATCAAGGGCCCCGTCTCTCGAATCAAATCAAGCGTAATGGGGTGGCTGGGCATTCGAAATCCAACAGTCGCGAGTCCAGAATTGACCCAATAGGGAACTCGGTCATTGGCTTCAAGGATAATGGTCAAGGGACCTGGTAAAAAGGTCTCGACAAGTTTTTGAAGATAAGTTGGCTGATTCTTTGAAAAGTGCAAGATGTCCTCGAGAAAGGCGATATTGAGATTGAGTGCCTTATCTCTAGGACGACGTTTGAGTTGGTAAACATGGTCAACTGCTTTTTCATCTAATGCCTTAGCAAAAAGACCATAAACAGTCTCTGTAGGTAGAACGACAGCTCTACCATTTTCCAACTCTTGTCTAATCCTGTCCATCATCAACCACAACCATCCTATCTTGACCAAACTGGTCCTTGAGCGTTCGAACTCTTTTTTCAGGAAGGTATTTCCTAAAAAGTTCAGGAACACTTTGACCTTGCTTGTATCCAATTTCAAGGTAAATCTTACCACCATCTTTGAGATAGTCTTTTGCATCTTCCGCAATTCTACGGTAAATAGCTAGGCCATCCTCGTCTGCAAAGAGAGCTAGATGAGGCTCCGCATGCAAAACATTCAAGCCTACCTCTGACTCATCTTCACGAGAGATATAGGGTGGATTGGAAACAATTATATCATATTTTTCAGAAATTTCTGTAAAACAGTCAGATTTTTTTAAAAATATTTGAAGATTTTGATTTTTAGCATTTTCGTTAGCTAAATCTAAAGCATCTTGGGAAATATCTGCTGCTGTCACTGACCAATCTGGTCTGTTTTTTGCTAGAGCGAGAGCAATAGCTCCACTACCTGTTCCAATATCCAAAACTGAAAGATTTTCCTCAGGATTTTCAGATAGGATAAGCTCCACTAACTCCTCTGTCTCTGGACGAGGGATCAAAACCCGCTCATCAACTGTTAACTGCATACCAAAGAAGTCTGCATGACCGATGATGTACTGGGCTGGTTTATGAGCTACTAACTGTTGGAAAATTTCTTTTACAAATACTTCTTCCTCTTCCGTCACTTCCTGCTGAAGAGCAAAGACAAAGTCAGTAAAAGAGAGATTTTTCAGGCTACGATAGACAAAAGAGAGGCTTTCAGCTTCCTCTCCTTGTCTTATCAACTCTTCTTCAAAATCTGAAAATAATTGAGCTAATTTCATTATTTGTTTAATTCTTCTAATTTTTGTGTTTGGTCATAGAGCACCAAGGCATCCACAACCTCATCCAATTTACCAGACAAAATCGTATCTAGTTTTTGGAGAGTCAAGCCGATACGGTGGTCTGTGACACGGTTTTGTGGGAAGTTATAAGTACGAATTCGTTCTGAACGGTCACCAGTACCGATTGTTGACTTACGCTCAGCGTCTTGTTCATCCTGAGCAATCTGAGCAAAGTGGTCAGCAACACGCGCACGGATGATTTTCATAGCCTTCTCACGGTTCTTCTGCTGGGTACGTTCTTCCTGCATCTCAACCTTAATATTGGTTGGCAAGTGAACGATACGAACAGCAGTCGCAACCTTATTGACGTTCTGTCCACCAGCACCAGAGGCGTGGTAGATGTCGACACGAAGGTCTTTTGGATCAATGTCGTATTCAACTTCTTCAACTTCTGGCATGACAAGTACTGTTGCTGTCGAGGTATGAACACGGCCTTGGCTTTCTGTCACAGGAACACGTTGCACACGGTGGGCACCTGATTCGTACTTGAGTTTAGAGTAAACAGATTGACCCGAAACCATGGCAACCACTTCTTTGAAACCACCGACACCATTCATAGAAGCCTCCATGACTTCAAAGCGCCAACCTTGGGCTTCCGCATACTTTTGGTACATGATTAGGAGGTCTCCAGCGAAAAGTGCTGCTTCGTCTCCACCAGCAGCGCCACGGATTTCAAGGATAATATTCTTGTCATCGTTTGGATCTTTAGGAAGGAGCAAGATTTTCAGTTTTTCTTCGTATTCTTCTTTTTCAGCCTTGGCATCTTTGAGCTCTTGCTTGGCCATTTCTTCCAAGTCCGCATCTCCGCTTGATTCCTTAATCATCTCTTCAGCGTCAACGATGTTTTGAAGGACTTGTTTATACTCACGGTAGGCTGTTACGGTGTCACGAGTGGAAGCTTCTTCTTTTGAAAGTTCCATGAAACGCTTGGTGTCCGAAACCACATCTGGGTCACTGAGCAACTCTCCTAATTCTTCATAACGGTCTTCTACAGCTTGTAGTTGATCATAGATGTTCATTTTTCTTCATTCTCCTTATTGATTTCAGGCGCAAAATAATGTTTACGGCAAACCGAGATATAGGTTTCATTGCCACCAATCTGAATCTGCTCACCATCGTAAACGGGCAGTCCATCTTGCGTACGCAACACCATGGTTGCCTTTTTCTTGCAATACTGGCAAATAGTCTTGATTTCGTCGATCTTGTCTGCTAAAAGCAAGAGATACTTGGAACCTTCGAACAATTCATTGCGAAAGTCATTTTTCAAACCAAATGCCATAACGGGTATGTCTAACTCGTCTACAACACGAGCTAGGTCATAAACATGATGACGTTTGAGAAACTGGGCTTCATCGACCAAAACACAGTATGGTTTCTCAGGTAAATCTCGGATAAATCCAAAAATATCTGTTGACTCCTCAATTGCAATGGCAGAGCGTTTCATGCCAATACGACTCGACACATAGCCAACACCGTCACGAGTATCCAGAGCCGAGGTCATAATCACAACACTTTTTCCCTGCTCCTCGTAGTTATAGGCCACCTTGAGAATCTCGATTGTCTTTCCAGAGTTCATGGTCCCATAACGATAATACAACTGTGCCATGTTTCTTGCTTCACGTCCATTTCTAAATTTTTGCTACATTCTAGTATATCATAATTTTCTTAAGCTTTAAACGGCAAAATGTGGTAAAATAGAAGAAATCAAAACTAGTGGAGGAAGCCATTATGCCATTTGTACGCATCGATTTATTTGAAGGACGCACGCTCGAGCAAAAGAAGGCTCTTGCTAAGGAAGTAACGGAAGCGGTTGTCCGTAACACTGGAGCACCTCAATCTTCTGTCCATGTCATCATCAACGACATGCCAGAAGGAACTTATTTCCCACAAGGAGAAATGCGCACCAAATAAGCTAGCTTAAGCAGAATTGCTTAGGCTTTTTCAATCTCCAAGTAGCATTCATTGAAGAAATAGTTCAAATTTGTTACAATTTGAAAAGAGACTTGGAAAAATTTCCAATAAAAGAGCTATTTATTAAAGGAAACATTATGATTACACGTGAATTTGATACCATCGCTGCTATCTCTACTCCACTAGGTGAAGGGGCTATTGGTATTGTCCGCCTGAGCGGAACAGACAGTTTTGCTATTGCGCAAAAGATTTTTAAAGGAAAAGACTTGAACAAGGTTGCCAGCCACACTCTCAACTACGGTCACATCGTTGACCCTCAGACAGGAAAAGTCATGGACGAGGTTATGGTTGGAGCTATGAAGTCTCCAAAGACCTTCACTCGTGAGGATATTATCGAGATTAACACCCACGGTGGAATTGCGGTAACCAATGAGATTCTCCAACTAGCTATCCGTGAGGGAGCTCGATTGGCTGAACCTGGTGAATTTACTAAACGTGCCTTCCTAAATGGACGTGTTGACTTGACTCAGGCTGAAGCCGTTATGGACATCATCCGTGCTAAAACAGACAAGGCCATGAACATTGCGGTCAAACAACTTGATGGTTCCCTTTCTGATCTTATCAATAATACCCGTCAAGAAATCCTCAATACACTTGCCCAAGTCGAGGTTAATATTGACTATCCTGAGTATGACGATGTTGAGGAAGCCACTACTGCTGTTGTCCGTGAGAAGACTATGGAGTTTGAGCAATTGCTAACCAATCTTCTTAGAACAGCTCGTCGCGGTAAAATCCTTCGTGAAGGAATTTCCACTGCCATCATCGGACGCCCAAACGTTGGGAAATCTAGCCTTCTCAACAACCTCTTGCGTGAGGACAAGGCTATCGTTACAGATATTGCTGGTACTACTCGAGATGTCATTGAAGAATACGTCAACATCAACGGTGTCCCTCTCAAATTGATTGATACAGCCGGTATCCGTGAAACGGATGACATCGTGGAACAAATTGGAGTTGAGCGTTCGAAAAAAGCCCTCAAGGAAGCCGACTTGGTTCTACTGGTGCTAAATGCCAGTGAACCACTAACCGCCCAAGACCGCCAACTCCTAGAAATCAGTCAGGAGACTAATCGCATTATTCTTCTTAACAAAACTGACCTGCCAGAAGTTATTGAAACCTCTGAACTTCCAGAAGATGTCATTCGCATTTCAGTCCTTAAAAATCAAAATATCAATAAGATTGAAGAGAGAATTAACAACCTCTTCTTTGAAAATGCTGGTTTGGTTGAGCAAGACGCAACCTACCTATCAAATGCTCGTCACATTTCCCTGATTGAAAAAGCAGTTGAAAGCCTACAAGCTGTTAACCAAGGTCTTGAACTAGGTATGCCAGTTGACTTGCTTCAAGTTGATTTGACTCGTACTTGGGAAATCCTCGGAGAAATCACTGGAGATGCGGCTCCTGATGAACTCATCACCCAACTCTTTAGCCAATTCTGTTTAGGAAAATAAGAAAAATCCATGATCCTTCTTGCGGTCATGGATTTTATTGTCTTATTAGTAATCTGGTCTTAAAACCCCTGTTACAGTTGCCTTAGTCGCTTCGTAGTCACCATCTACAACAACCTTGATAATGCGTTTGGCATCTTCTTCTGGTGCTGGAACAAGAGGTAGACGAGTTGGACCAGCTTCAAATCCCATATAGTTCAGAACTGCCTTAACAGGAGCAGGACTTGGATAAGAGAAGAGGGCATTGACCTTAGGAATGAATTTACGTTGAATAGCTGCAGCTTTCTTCATATCGCTTTCTGCAATGGCAGTAAACATCTCGTGCATTTCATCCCCATTTGTATGAGAGGCAACAGAAATAACCCCATCCGCACCAAGGTTCATGGCATGGAAAGCATCTCCATCCTCACCTGTATAAATCAAGAACTCTTCTGGCTTGTGCTCAATCAAGTAAGCCATATTGGCCAAGCTGGTACATTCTTTGACACCAATAATATTTGGATGGTCAGCTAAGCGAAGCATGGTTTCTGGAGTCAATTCGACAACTACACGCCCTGGAATGTTATAGATAATAATTGGTAGGTCAGAAGCATCTGCAATAGCCTTAAAGTGCTGATACATCCCTTCTTGAGAAGGTTTATTGTAGTAAGGAACAATAGCAAGTCCAGCAGCAAAACCGCCAAATTCCGCTACTTCTTTGACAAACTCAATAGAGTCACGCGTATCATTAGTACCTACACCCGCAATCAAAGGAACGCGTCCATTGACAATCTTTTGTACAGCCGCAAAGAGTTCCAACTCCTCATCGTGGGTCAAGGTTGGACTCTCAGCAGTGGTCCCTGCGAGAAGAATTCCATCCGTATGATGGGCCAATAAATGCTCAATCAAGGCTGGAATAGCATCAAAGTTGATGGAACCATCCTCGTGGAAGGGAGTAATAAAGGCTGTGATGATTTTACACTCTTTTAAATCTTGATAAGACATGAAAACACCTCTCTATTTCAAAGAAGGAGTTCATCTGAACTCCTAAACGATATGACTATTTTAATTCAAATTTCAATTCGGCAGTTGGACGAACCAATCCACGTTCGTGGAGAGTTTCAGCAATCTGAACTGAGTTCCAAGCAGCACCTTTGAGAAGGTTGTCTGAAACAATCCACATGTGAATTCCTTTTTCAGCATCCAAGTCTTTACGGATACGACCAACAAAGGTATCACGTGAACCAACTGCATTGATAGCTTGAGGATAGATTTGATGAGCTACATCATCTTCAAGAACAGCGCCTGGGAAGGCTGCGATAGCTGCTTTTACTTCTTCGATTGGAGCCACTTCTTTTGTTTCGATATAAACTGACTCAGAGTGAGCTGACAAGACTGGAATACGAACACATGTTGCAGATACTGCAATGCTATCATCTTCCATGATTTTCTTAGTTTCCTTGGTCATCTTCATCTCTTCGTAAGTGTAATCATTGTCAGTGAAGACATCGATTTGTGGAAGAGCATTAAAAGCGATAGGATAATGTTTCTTATCACCACCTGAAGGCAAGATTTCCGCATGCAAATCACGTGGGTTTACACCATCATTCAAGACTTCACGAAGTTCACGTTGTGTCTCAAGAATTGCTCCCATACCAGCACCTGAAACTGCTTGGTAGGTTGAAACAATGATACGGTCCAAGCCCCATTTTTGGCGAACTGGCTCAAGAGCCACCATCATTTGAATTGTTGAACAGTTAGGGCAGGCAATGATCCCATTGTGGGCATCAAGTGCGTGAGCATTGACCTCTGGAACAACCAAAGGAACGTCTGGATTTTGACGGAAGTAAGATGTATTATCTACTACTACCGCTCCAGCTTTAACTGCGTATGGTGCATACTTAGCTGATGTCGAACCACCTGCTGAAAAGAGAGCAATATCAACTCCCTCAAAAGCTGTCTCAGTCGTTTCTTCAATCGTAATATCTTGGTCTTTAAATTTCAAAGTCTTGCCTGCTGAACGTGCAGAAGCAAGTAAACGAATTTTATCGATTGGAAGTGTTGATTCTTCCAACATTTTTATCATCTGAGCACCGACAGCACCTGTCGCGCCGACTACAGCAACTGTATATCCCATAAATAACCTCTTTCGGAATTTTCTAAAAATTTCTATAATAGAAGTATTATACTACTTTTTCCATGAATTGCAAAGCTTTTTTATCATTTTTTGAAAAATAAAAATCCCCAGTCGCTAGACCAAGGACTAAGAGGCATCTTCATGTGATAAGCAGGTTCACACAACTCATCAAGGTCCGCTCCTGCGTTATGACCTCCTTATGCTCAATAGTAGTCCGAAGACTACCTATCGACTCATCGCATATTCTATATTACTAGAGATACTTGATTTTGTCAATAAGAAATTTTTTCGATCGAGTATAACAAAAAACTCTCGTATTCAAGAGTTTCCCTATACATATCATGCTAATTGCCGGGATTGAACCGGCGACCTCATCCTTACCATGGATGCGCTCTGCCAACTGAGCTAAATCAGCTTACTTAAGAAGTATACTATATTCAGAAAAACTTGTCAAGTTTCCTTAGAAATTTTCCATAGGAAAAAGCCAGGTAAGAACTACCTAGCTTATCTTCTTCTATTTACTTAAATCAATTCGACGACCAATTTTACCAATAATAATCGCTCCAATAATCAATGAAGCAAATTCACCGATTCCTGTTGTAAACCAAGTAAGGAAGAATGGTAATTCTGCTACAATATTTAACTCTGCAGCGATAGTAAACATGGAAATTGAAAAGAGGATTGAAAAGAAGAAATGATCTTTTCGAATCAATCCGTTAAAGAGGTAATCCTTGCTATATTTTGCAAAAAGCCAAACACCTAAACTGAGGAATACTAAGGTTGAACCACCACCAACAAAGACATCTAGCAGTCCGAAGCTAAAGAAATTAGCAATCATACAACCGATGGTAACTCCGATGATGTACTTAGGATTGTAAAAAGCCATAAAGTTCATCATTTCTGAAATACGAAACTGATAAGCACCATAGCTGATGGCATTTAGAGGCGGTGTGACAGTCAAAACGACGTAGATAGCAGCGACGATTGCAATATCTGCAACATCACGAATAGTTAATTTTTTCATCTTTTCTCCTTTGGCGGTTGCCCGCGTGTAATATGCTTGGTGAAAGAAGCTAAGCACCAAGGGTTGCTTTATTCAACCTTACTAGTATAGCACAATAGCCTGCTTTATGCTATACTTAAAGCATGAAAAAACCTATTCAAAAATTTTTTAACAATGAAATCTTAGCCTATCTCTTTTTTGGCCTTGCAACAACTCTAGTTTCGATTCTCTCACGACTAGTCATTTATCAACTAAGTCATCAGGAACTCCTTGCTACTGCCCTAGCAAATATTATTGGTATCCTATTTGCCTTTATCACAAATGATACGATTGTATTTAAGCAAGCAAGGAAGAATCGACTTATCCGTTTATTGAAATTTTCTCTTGCTCGCCTTTCTACTTTTCTGTTAGACTTGTTTTTAACTTTTCTCTTTGTAACCCAATTTCCTCACATCATAGGTCAATTCGTAAATGAAAACATTGATAAGATAAATGCTATTGAAACAATAATTGCACAAATACTCATTATTATCATCAATTATATCTTGAGCAAGGTCTATATTTTTAGAAAATAATGCTCCATTTATGAGCCTTTTAATTGCCTTCTATAATGATTTAGGATACAATGAAACACGAAACGTTGAAAGGAAAACAGTATGTTAAAAAATCTAAAATCATTCTTGCTTCGAGGAAATGTGATTGACCTTGCTGTCGGTGTTGTCATTGCCTCTTCTTTTGGTGCTATCGTTACTTCACTTGTAAACGACATTATCACTCCTCTTATTTTAAATCCCGCTTTGAAAGCTGCTAAAGTCGAACGTATCGCTCAACTTTCTTGGCATGGAGTCGGCTATGGTAACTTTTTAAGTGCTATTATCAATTTTATCTTTGTGGGTACCGCCCTCTTCTTTATTATCAAGGGTATTGAAAAAGCACAGAAACTGACTGGCATAAAGGAAGAAAAAACTGACGAAAAAAAACCAACCGAATTGGAAGTCCTTCAAGAAATCAAAGCTCTTCTTGAGAAAAAATAATCGTTTAAAAGGATCTAGCGCAAAGAAAGCTAAATCCTTTTTTCTTTACTCTTTGGGTAACTTGCCTGCTTTCTCAAGCATTTTTTTGATCAAATAAGGCATCTTAACATTCTCCCGCCCTTTTTTCTCAATCAGTTTTTTCACAAATTCTGGCATTTGTAAATCTTGAGATTCAGCCAAAATGTTTTTCGTCTCGTCTGAAGGAACTAATTCATCAAAGGTTTCTTCTTCCAGGAGAAATTCCTTAAACTCTTGATGTTCATTGGCTCTGACTGTATTGAGCAAGGCATCAATTAAACGAGAATCCGTATTTGGCATTGGTGGACGATGGTAGTTCACACCCAATTCTTGACACAAGTCATAACATTCCACATCATTATCAAACAAGACCTCAATATGCTCGCTAATGAAGCTGATAGGAACAAAAATATAATGGTCTGGATGTTCTGTCTGTTCTCTGAGATACTCCAAAACATCTGGCTTAATCCATGGAATCCCAATATCACTCTCACTCTGCCAAGTATTGGTATATTGTTCAGAACTCAAGCCTAGTTTTTCAGCGACTAACTTGCTATTTTCGAAAATTTGGTCAATATATGGGTCACCAAAATCCAAGGCAAAAATGGGCACACTGTGGGCTGAAAAGATGACTTTAAAGCTATCCTGCTTTACTTCTTCTTTTAAAATCTTAGCAATTTCATCTGCCCAATAGTTTAAGAGCTCTTCTTCCTGATACCAGTCCTTAATGACCAAAAATTGAATTTGTTTGCTTTCTAAAAATTTTTCATAGCCCATGACAGAGTAGAAAGAATAATGAGGCTCCAAAATCAAACAAATACACTGTTCAATTCCGTCTGCTTCCATTTGACCGATCACATCTGGAATAAAGGGACTGGAAAACTTATTAGCAAAGTAGACACTGTATTCATTCCCCAGCCTAGCTTCTACCAAGGCAACCTCTTGACGGGTAATTCTTTGCAGAGGTGTGCCCCCAATTCGTACATAATTATCATAGAGTGTTTGAATTTCATGGTCTTGAGGTCTCACTCCACGACGAATATTTGTGAAAAAATCAGCCACACCTTCAAAGGTAATCTCTTCTGGTGAACCAAAGGTCATCATTAAAATTGCTTTTTTCATAATCGCTTCCTTGTGATATTTTTATCAAGTTTATTTTATCATGAATCCACTGATAAGTAAACGCTAACATAGCAGATTGCCCTAACTTCTGTCTTTTGTTTTTCTCTTCTTTCTATGATACAATGGAAAAAATGAATTCAAAAGGAGTTTTTTATGACTTATCCAAATCTCTTGGACCGCTTCTTGACCTACGTTAAGGTCAACACGCGCTCTGATGAACACTCTACTACTACTCCAAGTACACAGAGTCAGGTTGACTTCGCAACCAATGTTCTTATCCCTGAAATGAAACGTGTTGGACTTCAAAACGTCTACTACCTTCCAAATGGTTTTGCTATTGGAACCTTGCCAGCCAACGATCCGTCTTTAACACGTAAAATTGGCTTTATATCTCACATGGATACTGCTGACTTTAATGCCGAAGGAGTCAATCCACAGGTAATTGAAAACTACGATGGTGGTGTGATTGAACTAGGGAATTCTGGTTTCAAACTCGATCCAGCTGACTTCAAGAGTCTTGAGAAATATCCAGGACAAACGCTCATCACAACCGATGGAACAACCTTGCTAGGGGCTGATGACAAGTCAGGAATTGCTGAAATTATGACTGCCATTGAATATCTGACTGCTCACCCTGAAATCAAGCACTGTGAGATTCGTGTTGGTTTTGGCCCAGATGAGGAAATCGGTGTTGGTGCCAATAAATTTGATGCAGAAGATTTTGATGTGGATTTTGCCTACACTGTTGATGGTGGCCCACTAGGTGAGCTTCAGTACGAGACCTTCTCAGCAGCTGGGGCTGAATTGCATTTCCAAGGCCGTAATGTCCACCCTGGTACTGCCAAAGGGCAAATGGTCAACGCCCTTCAGCTAGCAATTGATTTTCATAATCAACTTCCAGAAAATGACCGACCTGAGTTAACGGATGGTTACCAAGGGTTCTACCATCTTATGGATGTGACTGGTAGTGTCGAGGAGGCGAGTTCTAGCTACATTATTCGTGATTTTGAAAAAGATGCCTTTGAAGCGCGTAAAGCAGCTATGCAGTCTATCGCTGATAAGATGAATCAAGAACTTGGGAGCGACCGTATCACCCTCAATTTGACAGATCAGTACTATAATATGAAAGAAGTCATTGAAAAAGATATGACTCCAATTACCATTGCTAAAGCCGTTATGGAAGATCTGGGTATCACTCCTATTATCGAACCAATCCGTGGAGGGACAGACGGCTCTAAGATTTCCTTTATGGGAATCCCAACCCCTAATATCTTTGCTGGTGGCGAGAATATGCACGGTCGTTTCGAATACGTTAGCCTTCAGACTATGGAACGTGCAGTTGATACCATCATTGGTATCGTAGCTTATAAAGGCTAAAAAGACGAGGTAGCTCAGCTACTTCGCCTTTCTGTTTATTCTGCTGGTTTTTCTTAGTTTCCAGTACTTGTTGCAGATTATGCTGTTTCATTTTCTGAAGTTGATTCAGCAGGTTTAGAATCTCTTGCGTTGCTCGGTTTGTTTTCGTCGCTAGCAGTTTCACTGTTAGATTCCGTAGCTGTTGATGTTTCTGTTTCGGTACTTGTCTTATCACCATTTGCTTCAGCATTTCTTGCTGGACTTGTTTCTTCACTTGCGCTAGCTTTTGACTGGATTTGGTGATTCAAAACTAGAATAGCTTTTGTCAATTCAAGTAAAGCTGCTTTGTCTTTACTCTTAGCAGAAAGTTGATCTAGTAATGCATCCACTTTATCAAAGTCCGCATCAGATCCATTATTACTTTCTAAATAAGAGTGAAGCGATATGAGAATATCGTAGAGTTTTTGATAGAGTACAAGTGTCTGAGGATCTTGCTCTGCATTTTCCTTTTCTTGTTGAAGGGCACTAGCGATACGAGTCAATACATCTTTTACCTGGCTGTTTACTTCATCCAAGTCTGCATCAGCCTTGTTTGTAGCAGCTTTGAGATTTTCTACTTCTTCTGCCAAGGATTGTCTGATTCCTTCTTCTTGGATTTGCTCCAAGAGTTGATTTGCCTTGTTCAAAAGACTTTCTACTTCTTCCTTGCTATCTGTCGCAGATTATTGGTTGCTATCTACCATGTACTCCTAAAACAGGAGAGTTATAATCCAAGATTACAAGGCCTTACAGAAATAAGAAATCCAGATAAGACAATGTTCGTCCAAGACGCTATTCGCTTCGCACAGCAGCACGGATTCAATATGCTTTAATTTTAAAGTTTAGGTGTCAAGACCTCTTTTTAGTGTGCCCAAAATTTAGAGAAGTAATCAATCAACTAACTTTTATTTTTTTCAAACTTTCAGTAAACTGTCCTAAGGCTAACTCAATCTGTCTTTGTTTGATTGGATCCTCTTTATAGACGTTTCGACTTTCAGCAAGAAGTTGATCTACTTTTGCTAAAACTGTTTTCTCATCAAAGGCCCCAGGCTGATAGTTGGATTTCAGGGCTGGAATCTTGTTTTTCAAGGCTACTTCATATCCCTTAGTTTGCACCTTGATGTAGTGATTGTGGTCTCCGTAACTCATGACAAAACCTGATTCATCTTCAGCAATAATACGATTGGCATCAAAGCCGTGTCCACCTTCTTCATGTTCCTCATGTGAAACACTAGGATTGGCTGCAAGAGACGGCGAAGGTGCTACTAGACCATTGTTTGGAAGAGTCGGTTGCCCAATTACGGTCGATTTTGGAATGTAATGGAAATGATCACCATGTCTTACAATATAAGCTGTTGCTGTTTCCTCGACAATATCTTTAGGATTAAAGATATAACCATCAGATGTTGAAGAGATAGGCTTATTTGTAAGTAATGAGGCATGATTCAAAGTAGATGGACTACTTGAAAGACTTCCTAGACTAGACGCTGCTTCATGAGGTTTTTCATTTGTAGAGACCGTAGAACCAGTTCCGCCTATAGGCACCATTCTAGCAATCTTTTCTTCTAAAGGAGAGAGTTTGCTGTAAGGAATAAAGTGATAATGGTCGCCATGCGGAATCGCAACTCCATTTGGCGTACGACTGATAATCTTAGCAGGGTCAAAAACCAGACCGTCTGATTCACTGTAACGTTGGTCACTAGGTGAATCGTAGAGTTCTTTCAATAGACTTTGGAGATTTTCAGCTTTGCTTTCTGGCTTGCTAGTTGATTCTTTCTCTATAGCTTGATTAGTATTATCACTAGCTGTTGAAGAATAGCTTAGCTGACTTGGTTGCGTATTTTTGCCAGCTAAATGAGCTTTTGCTGCTGCTAATTCACTAGCAGACAAATCACTTTTTGGAATGTAGTGATAGTGACCTCCGTGAGGAACGATATAAGCATCACCCGTATCTTCGATAATATCAGCTGGATTAAAGACATAATCATCATCTGTCGTATAACGTCCCTGAGACCTTGCTACAGCGACATCTGAGCTGACCTTCTCATTATCTTTGACATGTTCTTGTTTTTGACGATTGATTTCATCTTTGGTTCGAACATTATCAGCATGAGCTGCATCTTTCAGGTAGACATAATATTTTCCATCGACCTTGATGATATAGCCACCCTTGACCTCATTAACAATATCAGCGTCTTTAAGTTGATAGTTTGGATCCTTCATCAAGAGTTCTTCACTAAAGAGGGCATCATAAGGAACTTTCCCATTATAGTAATGATAGTGGTCACCGTGTGACGTTACATAGCCCTGATCTGTAATTTTGATGACAATTTGCTCAGCCTGAATTCCTTCTTTCTGGCTAACCTGATCTGGTGTCAAGTTTTCACTTTTCTGACTTGACTGACTGCCATCCACATAAGAGACACGATTATTGTCCTTATTTTCCTGCGAACGATGCTGGTTTTGTCCATAGGCACATAGACTCAAGGATACGATAACAGCTGATCCAGCTGCTATATATTTTTTACTGAATTTCATAAATCCCTCATTTCAATAAATGATGAAACTTTTTCTTAACTTCTTTTTTCTCGGTTAAACAATTTTTCTAAACCGCTTATTTAACCATTTAATTAACCAGTAAATAGTTTACTATTTAAAATTATAGAGAAATGAAATAAGAATAGGACAAATTAATCAGGACAGTCAAATCAATTTCTAACAATATTTTAGAAGTCAAGGTGTACTATTCTAGATTCAATCTATTATACTTCTGTCAAGTTTCTGTTACTTTCTTCTAAAAAAGAGAAGCAACACGAAAGGTTACTTCTCCATAAAATATGCTTCATTCTTTTTACTACTATATAGGAGTCGGTTGACTCTCTTTTAACAAAGCCAAGAGCCTATCTAATTCTGCTGAAATAGTGTTACTGTCTTTCGTTCCGAAAAGAAGACTGCTGTTTAGACCAGACAATGTCTCCATAGCATTTTGGCGAGTACGAGAATCTGTTACTTTTTCTAGCAAGGTCTCCGCCTCTGCTATCTTAACGTCAATAACAGAACGCTCTACTTGTGGAACTTCATCCTCATCTGTAGTATCTTCAGCTTCTTCCTCTGTCTCTTCCGCATCAGTGCTTGGTCTATAAAGATTATCTGCTGAAGGATTTAAACCAGCGTGATTCTCTTTTTCATCAGATTCAGAATGAGTTGGCTCACTTACTTCATCATGTTCCTTATCTTCATCAGGTTTACCGTTTTGGTCTGCCTTATTTTTACGAACATGGTCGCTAGCATTACCCCAACCATTATCTGAATGAGGACGTTGGTCAGGATGTTCAACGTAGTATTTCACTGTCGCAAATAAATCTTCTAAGGTATAGCCTTCAGGAGCTGAGTAAAGTCCTTCATCAAACCATGCAAACTTAAGGTTATGATAGTGATCAAAGTGAGGAATTATAAAGTGACCATTTTGTACAGCTACAGTATACTGTAAATGATTCGGTATTTTTTCTAATGGTACCTTTTTCTCAGCTTTTACGCGGTTATAGATAGCTTCTGTCCCTGTTGCCTCTGGTTTTGCTTCTGTTGCTTCAGTAGAATTTGGAGCTTGTAAGCCTTTTTCTTTAGCATAAGCCTGAGCTGCTGCTCTTTCAGCTTCAGATAAGCTGTCTTTTTTAATCCAGTGGCTATGGTTCAAGTGTGGAGTGACGTAGGCATTTCCTTCATCACTTTCAATATCATGCTCATCAAAGATATAGCCATCCTCTGTTGTATATTTACCTGCTAATTTCGCTAATTTAATTTCATCGTCTGTATAGGCAATTTGAGCATTTGGTTTGCCAAGTCGCTCTGGATGGGTAATTGGTGCTAGGAATGCCAATAAATCATCTACCAATTTTACTTTATTAGAAGATTCATCATTCAAGCGCTCTGCTAATTTGTCTAAAGTTTGGAAATCAGAAACGCGACCTTTATTTTCAGACAAGGCTTTATGAGCCTGGGTTAACAGATTGTAGGCTTTATCATAAAATTCTTGGTCACGAGAAGCGACATTTTCTTTTTTAGCAACTAGAGCATGTGTCTCTTGAGTTTTCTTAGACAAGAGATTTTCAATAGCATCAATCTTATCCTTAGCCAAGTCTTTAGCAAAAACATAGTGACTGACACCAGCAATTTCCACAACATATCCTTCCCCAACTTTTCTAACAACCTGTTCTACTGTAAAATCAGTTTGTTTTTTCTCAGTTGATGGTTGAGCTTGCGGTTTTGGTGCTGGTTTCAAATAATTCATTCCCGGCAAGACTGCACCATTTTGTCCCTTAATAGCTATCATACGAGCCAATTTTTCTTCCAAAGGTGACATTTGTGAATAAGGGATAAAGTGATAATGGTCTCCGTGCGGTACAGCAACACCATTAGCTGTACGATTTGTTATTTGTGCCGGGTCAAATACTAGTCCATCCGATTCTACATGGCGTTCTGATAAGGGTTTAGCATACAATTCACGTAAAAGGCTTGGAATGTCTTCCCCTTGATTTTGATGATAAGTTGGAGTGACAGTCAAATTGTGGTTCTCTGACAAGCTTGGTTGAGCTGGATTTGCATTATGACTAGAACTTGAAGAAGGACGAGACCCCTGCTTCCCATTCCAATAGGCTTGGGCTGCAGCCAATTCTCCTGCAGACAAATCACTCTTAGGAATATAGTGAAAATGATTTCCATGCGGTACAACAAAAGCGTCACCTGTATCTTCAATCACATCTGTTGGACTAAAGACATACCCATCATCCGTTGTATAGGCTCCTCCAGTTGCTCTATTCGGTGCCTGCGTATTGAGATTAAAGTTTGCTTTAATGGCTGAACTTGGTTTCGCAGGACTGCTTGGTTTCGTATTATCAGAATGCTTTTGAACTGGCTGACCTCCAATTGGTAGATTTCGAGCCAATTTTTCTTCCAAGGCAGACATTTGCGAATAAGGAATGAAATGGAAATGATCTCCGTGAGGTACTGCCACACCATTTGCAGTACGTTTTGTAATCTGTGCTGGGTCAAATACTAATCCATCAGACTCCACATGACGTTGGCTAAGTGGCAAAGCGTACAATTCTTGAAGGAGACTAGCTAAATCCTCATTTTGACTCTCAGGAGTTGTTGTAAGATTTTGAGGAGTTTCAGATGGACTCGTTCTCACACTAGATCTTGTTTCTCCCCTGCTAGAACGATATTCAACCGTACTTAATTGACCGCCTTTTCCAGATAAGAAGGCTTGGGCAGCAGCTAATTCACTGGCAGACAAATCACTCTTAGGAATATAGTGGAAGTGATTGCCATGAGGAACAATATAGGCATCGCCTGTATCTTCAATGATATCAGAGGCATTAAAGATATAACCATCATCCGTTGTATAACGTCCTTGGGCTCTGGCTGCAACTACCGCCTGATTGTTTGAACCGCCACCGTGATTACTACTATGTTCCTGCTTCTGACGTTTAATCTCTTCTTTTGTCCGAATATTATCCGCATGGGCCGCATCTTTAAGGTAAACATAGTATTTACCGTTTACCTTAATGACATAACCACCCTTGATTTCATTGACAATGTCTGAATCCTTCAACTGATAATTCGAATCTTTCATGAGGAGCTCTTCACTGATGATGGCATCATAAGGAACCTTGCCATTATAGTAATGATAATGGTCTCCATGAGAAGTCACATAACCTTGATCCGTAATCTTGATAACAATTTGTTCAGCATTGATTCCCTCTCTCTTACTGACTTCATCTGGTGTTAAGTTCTCTGCCTTTTGACCAGCCTGATTACCATCTATATAAGCAACTCGATTAGACTCTTTCTTAGCCTGACCAGCTTGGTAACGACCAAGTTCATAGGAACAAACACTTAGGGCAAGAACTGCCACTGAACCTGCTAGATATTTTTTATTGATTTTCATTTTTTCCTCACTTTAATTCTTCTGCTAGAACACTTATATTTTCTTCAAGATTTTCTAAATAGGTCTTGTCATTTTGTGGGTCTGCCTCTAAAGGATTCAGAGTTTTAAGACCTACACCTGTTGATTTGACAAGAGTTTCAGCTACTTTTGAAGAAGCGTTACTTTCTGTAAAAATCGTTTTAACCTTATAGGTTTTAACAAATTCCTGAATTTCTGTTAGTTGTCTTGGACTTGGTTCTTGTTCCGGAGAGATACCTGCAATACCAAGTTGATTGAGTCCAAATCGCTTAGCTAAATAAGAAAAGGCTGTATGTTGTGTTACAAATGTTTTCTGAGTCGCTTTTTCAAATTTAGGCTGGAATTTCTTAGTCAATTCTTGAGCTTTTTTGATAAAGGCTTGCGCATTTTTTTGGTAAGTTTCTTTATGCTCACTATCCGCCTCCGAAAGCTTATCAGCGATAATCTGAGCTTCTTCGCCAGCTTTTTCAGGATCTAGCCAAGTGTGAGGGTCATAGAGCGTTTTTTCATCAACTCCATCCCCTGCTTCTACATCTTCTAGCCCTGGGACGCGGTCTAAAGTCATTCCCTCTGAAGCCTCTAAAACCTTCACTTTGGATTTTTTTAGATTGGGATCTAAACTTCCTGCCCAAGATTCGAGCGTATGTGAATGGTAAACAAAGACATCTGCATCATAGATGGCTGCGATATCATTTGCCGAAGGTTCAAAGGAGTGAATCCCACTACTTGACTGAATCATCCGAACATCATTCAAGTCACCAGATACTTCCTTAACCATAGCATAGATAGGATAAAAACTGGTCACAATTTTCATCCCCTTTCCTGTCTGACTTTCCTTTTGACTACAGGCTCCTAGCAATAAAAGAAAGACACTTAACAAGACTAAAAATAAATTTTGTTTCTTCATGAACAACTCCTTAACTGTTTAATTAACTAGTAAACATTCTACTCCTAAAAACTTAATCTGTCAAGATATTTTTAGAAAAAATTTGAAATTTCTTTCACATATAAAAATCTGCTGAGTTTCAACAACTCAACAGACTTTTACTTTATTCTTCTATGGTAGAATGCTTATAGCCATAAGTGAAGTAAATAATACTTCCTACTAACAAGGCAACTAGGAAAGCAATCCAAGTTTCCATATTATACTGTAACATAAAGGATAAACAAATGATGATTGATAAAATCGGTAACAGGGGTACCAAGGGTGTTTTAAATTCCCCAGCTTTTGGCATCCCTTTTTCTTTCCGTAAGCGAATCAGGCCGTAAGCCAGCATGATTAAGTAGGCCAAGGTACAAATGTTTAAGAAGGCTGCAATACTAGCTAGCGGGAAGATTCCTGCTGCTACTGCTGAAGCTAGACCTGTTAAAATAGTAGCATTCTTTGGTACCTTGCTAGTCTTCGTTAGTTCTTTAAAGGCGGCAGGCATTAAGCCATCGCGCGCTAAACTGTAAATCATACGCGATAGGGCATAGGTCATCGAGATACAAACTGTAATCAAGGTCAAGATAGCCACTAATGACACATAGTTGGCTGCCCAACTGATCCCAACGCTACGAAGGGCAAAGGCAACGGCATCATTGACATTTAAATGACTATAGTGAACCACACCAGTCAAAACAAGCGTCACCAAGGCATAGAGAATGGTTACGATAGAAAGCGATAAGACAATCCCTCTAGGAATATTTTTTTGAGGAGTCTTGACCTCATCTACAGCCATAGAGATGGATTCAAATCCCAAAAAACCGAAGAACATCAAGGAGGCACCAGCCATAATACCAGTACTAGCACCATAGATTTGTCCAAAACCATAAGGAGCAAAATTACTCCAATTATCAAGTTTGATATGCCAAATTCCTACTAAAACAAAGAGAGCTAAAGCCGAGAATTTCAAAATAACTAGAATAGAATTAAAGCGTAAGGCTGCTTTAGCATTGAGTAAAACAAGCGAGGTCACCAAGACCAAGACAAGAATAGGCAATAAATCAACAAATGTCCCTGCTTGAGGATTAAAGGTACCATTTAAAGGCTGAGGAAGGGCTATCCCGTATTGAGAGAGCAAGCCTTTAAAATAAGCTGCCCAACCCGAAGCTACGCCTGATATGGCTGTCATGAACTCCATCATGGTTAACCAACCAGCCAACCAGGCTGGGAATTCTCCTAAAATAGCATAGAGATAACTGTAGGCACCACCTGTAGCAGGTACTCGTGAAGCAAATTCTGCAAAAAAGAGGGCTGATAATCCCACACACAAGGCAGAAATGACGATTGAAATCACTAGGGCTGGACCAGCAAGTGTGGCAGCTGCAGTACCTGTAATTGTAAAGATGCCTGTCCCTACCATGGCTCCGATACCCAGCAAAATCAAATCCCATAACTTCAAATGCCTGTGCATCTCCGTTTTATCCAAACTTACATTCTTTGTTCTAAATATATTCATATTTCTTCTCCAAATAAAATGATGATTCTATTTTACCATAAATATAGGAGATTTGTGACTATTTATAAAATATTTTTCTAAAAAAAAATCTGACTACATCTTGTAATCAGATTTTTATCGATTCTAGTTCATTTCTTTAAATGCTGCTTCTGCATCCGCATTACTGATAGCACCAAATTGAATCTTTCCAATCTTTCCTTGACTATCAATTAGGTATTCTGTAGGAATGCTTCGAATTTGATAAGCTTGGAAGGTTGTTGCTTTAGTATCATAAAGAACTGGGATATCTTTATATCCTTGTTCTTGGAACCATTGTGGGAATTGATTAACAGTTTTTTCACCTTGAATTCCTGGTGCAATGACAGTAAGAATTTCAAAATCGCGATCTGGTTTTGCAGCTAATTCCATCAACTCAGGCATACTTTTCTTACATGGACCACACCAGGAAGCCCAAAACTTCAAGTAAACCTTTTTACCCTTAAAATCAGATAACTTGACTTCTTTACCATCCATGGATTGCAAGGTGAAGTCTGGAGCATCTTTCCCAACAGCAATTTGCTGTACAGGCGTTTCTTGTTTTGGCTGTTGTGGGGCTTGAGTTTTTTTAGTTTCTTCCTCACCACAGGCTATCAATACAACTAATGACAAGAGACTTAAGCCAGCAAACATTACTTTTTTCATCATTTTCTCCTTTATTCAAAAATTCCAGCTAGAACATTTACTTGTCCTAATAGTAACAAAATTCCCATTAAAATAATGAGGAAACCACCAATTTTCTTCATTAGCATCATATGACGTTTGATTTTACTAAAATAAGGCATGACTAGACCTGAAGCTAGAGCCAAGACCAAGAAAGGAAGAGCCATCCCCAGAGTGTAAATAAGAGTATAGATAGCACCTTGCCAAGCTCCATTGCCTCCAGAAGCCGCAAGCGCTAAAACAGAACTTAAAACTGGACCAATACAAGGCGTCCAACCAAAGCTAAAGGTAATACCGAGTAAAAAGGCTGACCAATAACGATTGGCTTCTGATTTCTTAAAAGTAAAGCTTTTTTGAACCTCTAATTTCTTAAAATGAAAAATTTCCATCTGGTGAAGTCCCAAAATGATAATAATTGTTCCCATAACATATCGAAACCAATTTGCATAGAGAATATGACCAAAGTAACCAGCACCAAAGCCTAGAATAAAGAAAATGAGTGAAATACCTGCGATAAAGCAAAGTGTTCGAATCAAGCCTGACCAGAGAACCTTTCTCCCAAATAAAGAAAAGCTTTTTGCGCTTTCCTGATCATCCAATAAAATCCCAGCATAGACTGGCAGAAGAGGAAAAATACAGGGAGAAAAGAAGGACAAGACCCCTGCTAAAAAAACGGAAATTGAAAATACTATCGTTTCCAATAAAGAACCAACTTTCTTAAGATTTCTAATCCTATTTTACTATATTCAATTTCATTTGTATGCTTTCTGCTACGCAAAATCGTATCGGGCACTACTGGACCAATCTTTTCTTTTGCTAGTCAAGGCGGATCTTATCCCCCAAAATAGCCAAAAAGCAACGACAAGGGTTACTCGTCGCTGCTTTTGTGAACGAAAATGTCTTTTAGATCTGACATTTCATAAATCAAGTTTTACTTGAGTTTGGCAAGGATTACTTTAAGCTCCTCTACTAGTTTAGCTTCTGTCTCTGCTGAGCCATTTTCCTCTTTCACGAAATCAAGGGTTTCTTGGAGAAGGTTTTGGGCTTTAGCAAGGACTTTTTTATCTACTTTTTCTGCATCTAGCTGTCCAAGAACTTTTGTCAATTCCGTGCTTAATTGCTGGATTTCTGACTCTTTCTTACGGCGAACCAACCAGAAGGCAATCACACCTAGAAGGGCGAGTAGACCGACTACAATCACTCCTGCTGGAACTGAGTTTGTTTCAGTCATCTTATCTGAATCCTTACTATCTTCCGTTCCTTGTTTGGCATCTTTCTTGTCCTGTGCAGGCTTGCTGTCGCTAGCATTTGCTTTCACATCTTTGAGAGAGTCCAAGGCAGCCTTCACAGACTCTACTGCAGTACGTAGACCTTGCTCTGTCAAGGCACTATCTTCCAGAGCTTTTTGAGCATCTAGGAGGACCGCCTTGGCTGCATCGATTTTCGGATTAGATACTGTTGCCAAAGCTTTCAAGCGTTGGTCTAACTCTTGAGTCAAGGCACGAAGTTCAGACTTGTCAACTTGCTCTTGAGCTGGAGCTTGCGTGCTCGTTGAGCTAACTGAAGGACTTGCTGCCGCTCTAGGTGCTTGAGTCGGAGCTGGAGCAGGACTTGCAGGTTGACCCGAAGCAGTTGGTTGAGACGGTTGTGGAGCTGGCTCAGATGGAGCTGTTGGAGTCTCAGTAGCTCCTTGGTCTGGCTGAGTAGGAGTAGATGGTTGCGATGTTACGTTATACGAATCGGGAATTGGATAATATCGTTTTGATGGCAAGCTGACTGGTGTTGAAGAAGCACTAACTTCACTATTACCATGTTTAGCTGTCGCACTTACTTGAGTTCCTGCACTAGCCGCATTATGGGAAATTGTAACAACACCACTTACTCCATCAATGCTGACACCTGATTTTGTTGGTGTTAGGCTCCAGCTTGACCCTGATTTCGTAGCTACAACTTTGTCGCTTCCAATGCTAATTTCTACATGGTCTGCATTCGCACTTGGTGTTACCGTTACATTGGCATTCGCTTCGCTAGAGGCAACTGTTGGTTTTTCAGGTGTTGCTTCTTTAGCTACTGGTGCTGTCGCTCTTCTTTCATCACTAAACCAGGAACCACGTTCTCGTGGATTACCATCGTTTACGTTATTATTTACTTCGATAACAGTGAGTGCTCTAAATTTATCTGTTCCTATCTTATTAACTCCAGACTTATAATCAGACTGGGTAATAGTAATTTGGCGTGCAGAACCATCCCCATCATTATTAGGAGATATATCTTTAGAGGCAAGTATATTATAACCTTCCGGATAAGCTAATCCATCCGTACTCCCTCCATAATTAGAAATATCCGAACCTCCGGTTACCAAATATACTTTCATCTTTGCGCCATTAGGTAATTTAGGAACATAAGGAATTGTCACATCAATATTAGGTTTTTCATTAGCTTTACCTGCTAAGCTCGGGACACTTGCATCTGTACTATCATTTGGTGTATTAATAGTCGGCTTCTGAAAAGGGAGATAGTATCCAAATTGTGTCGTCTGACTACCGCTTGAAGTAGTTACTGTTACATTCAATAAATACTGACCCCTGCGCGGAGTAATTCCGTCGAAAGTCAAAGATGCTTCACTCCCATTGACAGAAGATTCGACCTTTAACCCCATGTTTTCATGACCAGTTACAGATATGCTAGTAATTTTCTCATGATTTGATTTAGCACTAATTTTCAAAATATTACCAAATACTCTATCTCCACCTGGTACTACTAGTATATTAGAAACTTCTATTTGTTTACGTACTGCATTCCATCTCCCAATTGTTAATCCTGCTATATTCCGTCTTTTTCTTACATGAACTCCTCTTTCCTCAGAATTTTCCTCACTATCATTTTTTGACATCATCACTTGATTACCATCTAGTAACTTGTGAGCTTTTTCGACAAGTTCTCCAGAAATCTTTCCGTCGTCTGAAAGTCCTAACTTTTCGTTGATAGTATCTGCTAAGTTTTTAAAAGCTGCTGCCGACTCAGGATTGGATTCTTTCAATCTTTTAGATGCATCTATCAATTTATCATATAACTGATCCCCATCTTCTTCTTGAGATTGATCTATCTTATCTTCTCTATTAGCTTCTTCTTTGATAATTGAGGATTTTTCTTCCAACTCTGGTTGTACTTCTTTTTTATCTTTTTCTACCTCGGACACAGTAGATAATTCACCAGATACAGGTTTAACTACACCATCAACTTTTTCATCACCTTTATTCTCTACTGTTGACTTAGCTTTTCCTTCACTATCTTTAGATGAAGTTCCTGGCTCTTTTTTTCTCTGTCTCTTGAGTGTTTGGTTTAGCTCCTTCTTGTTCTACGTTAAGATTTTGATTGCTTGTATCTGATGGCGGTAAGACAGATGGATTCCCAGTGTTGCCATTTCCATCCTGACTGACCACTTCTGTATTTACTTCCGCCGCCTGGACTTCTGTCGCTGGATTAGCTATAAAAAAGACAGACCCTAGCAAGACTGAGACTGCTCCAATTGAAAACTTGCGTATAGAAAAGCGTTGACGCTCATTCATTTTAAACTGTTTCATAGTTTTTCCTTTCTTTCTACCCTGTCTTTGCTCCTCTAGCCATGTTCATGCAGGCATCAACTCGCAATAAAAACAGGAAAACATGACCTTTTTTCATCTTAAACAAATGACAAAAAGGCCCATTGTCTACTAATACTTCATTATATCAACTTAGTTCCCTTCCTTCAACCTCACTTTGTTTTAGAAAATCGATGATTATATATATATATATATTTCTTATTTTAAAGGATTTAGAGGCTCCTTATTTGTAAATTTAGTATATTTTTCGTTATTTTCAGAAATTTTAAATTTATATGACATTCAAAAGAAGCTGTTCGTCTTGCTATCTATCGCCAGCAAGAACTATCCTAGACTCAGCAAATAAAAAAACAGGCTCTCCGAAAAATACTTACCTATCACGGAAGGAATAGTTGTTCCTCTTTTTTATTACTAAAATTCAAAGAATTCCAATGCTTTTTTCAAGAGCAAATCCGTATATTCTGGATCTTCTTGGGCTACTTCTATTTCCCACTGAACTTTTTCCAAATCATCTGTAATCACTCCATCTACTCCTAAGTGAAGCGATTTATTGATAGCTTCTGAATCATTGACAGTCCAGACATAAAGTTTCTGATCCGTTGTCCATAGTTTGCTTACAAAATATTCATCCAAGGTCGAGTACTCCATAGTATATCCTGTCGCCCTTGTTTTAGGAAAGACAGAATTGTAGGGCATGATGAAATAAACTGGCAGTTCGGCATCATACTGTCTTACTTTTTCGACAACATGGTAGTCTAAAGACTGGATTTGATGTCCATAAATCTTGAGCTTTGCAGCATAACGGGCTAAAAAGTGGTTCATCATGTCTGGACTATCTTTTTTACTGGTTTTAATTTCAATTAGTAATTTTTGACCAAGTTCGTTGGCTCGACTGAGATAATCTTCAAAGCTTGAAATTTTAGTCTGGTAGCCATTTTCAAAAATATCAATCCCTTTAAGCTCCTCCAAGTTTAAGTCTTGAGGACTTTTATTGATACCTGCTAGATTTTTCAAGTTAGCATCATGCATCATGACAAACTGCCCATCTTTTGTTTCCTGCACGTCCGTCTCCACCAAGTCTGGTTTGAGTTGTGCTGTAGTTTCCAAGGACTCTACTGTATTTTGAATCCCATTTGCATTGGAAACCCCTCGGTGAGAAATAAGTTGAGGTAGATGAACCATGGGAGCCTCCAGATAAATATAACCTTCTAAGGCAAAGAAAAGACTGGCACAAGTCATGACACCCCATCGCACGATGTGATCTTTTTCTCTCCTAGGAAGCATATCCAGCTCCTTTCCTGTCAAAAATGAAACAAATTTAACCAAAAAATAAGTCAGAGCCATATAATAGAGATTTTTAATCATGACAAAATTCAAAATACCAAGAATCAGAGACTCTCTCTGAGTGATATCATCTACCAAAGTTTGAGCCAATAATAAAGGAATCAAAGGAAGATAAAATAATAAATGTGCTTTGAGCAAGATGTAAAATAAATTCCAAGCATAAAAAGTAACTCTCTTCTTGGTTTTCTCCAAGCTAAACATCACTGATTCTCGAACAGTCAGCTGATCATATACAATCTTCGGAAGGGCAAACATCAATCTGACAGAGACATAGAGAAAGATAAGAGATAGAAGTAGGATGCTCAACCACCACATCCAATATTTATCTTCTAAATAAGCTTGGATAAACTCTGGAATGACGATTTTATTAAGATAATAAATCTTCAGCATTTTCCGTATAAAAGGAAAAAGCATAGCTATATAGAAAAAGATAAACAAGGCTTTAGCGCAAGTTAGCTTTTTCATAAATCCAAAACTTTCATGGAAAACCTTGCGGATATACTCAATTAGCCTTCGCTTTTCATGATAGAGGAGATGACGAGCACCAATAAAGAGGAGTCCTATTTGAAAATAAGCAACCAGAAGGTTAATTACAATCAAGGCTAAAAAAGCTAGACTAATCAATGGAGAATGAGTAAGGATGGCTAAGACATTGTTATAGGAAATAAAAAGATAACCTGTCTGATCTAATAAGAAGCTAGCCAACCATGAATTGAATGGTACCCACAAATACTCCACTATCATAAAAATCAAGAAAAATAGAAAGAGGATTTTATCAAGATTGAGGTAAATCTGTTTAAGACCCAATTTTTTAGGTTTTTCAGGTTTCATAGGCACTCCTAGTCAAATAATTGAGACAAGTCCAAGCCACCAAAAGGATTGTTTGATAAGCTACTTTCTGTCTCTAACAATTCCCTAGCTTGATCCGACTCTAAGAAGGATTCGTAAACACGCGCCGTCATCCGAGCATCCTCTAAACTATTATGAGACTGACCTTGAAATCCAAGAAATGAGGCAACAGTTTGCAATTTGAGATTGGCAATACCATGTAAATCTGAACTCCGACGTTCAAAAGCTTCATCATACAAATCCACCTTGTACTGTTGGCTATAGTCTAAACCATGCTCTGCTAAAATAGGTAAATCACTTTTAGCAGCATTGTAGCCTATCATCAGCAAAGAACCCACAAACTCTTGGAATTCTTCTAAGACTTTCTCAACTGGAGGAGCATCTTTTAAGGTCTCAGCTGTAATCCCGGTCAAACCATTGATAAAGCTTTTTAGAGGGACACTGGTATGAACATAGGAATCATAAGCATCGATTTCCCGACCATCTCTAAAACGCACTGCCGATACTTGAATCAAGTGTGTTTGTCCTTCGTGCTGATTAAATTCTAAATCAAAAGCAATGTAATCTTCTAATCGTTCCATTCTCTACCTCTCCTCTACTGTCTCTATTCTAATCAACTATACTATTCACAAACAAAAGAAGCCATCAGGTTAGCATGTAACCTAAACAGCTCCTTGATTATCCTCCAAATAAACGAGCAAAAAAGCCTTTCTTAGTGGATTGGACTTCTTCTTTTGCTTGGTCCAGCTCTAGCTTAAGATTTTCTTGATCCTTCATGGCTTGAAGGGTCAATTGTTGTTGCTGATCGAGTTGTTTGTCTTTCTCAGCAATCTGACGGTCTTTGATACGCATCTGCTCGTCTTTTTCTGATAACTGACGATCCTTGGCTTTTAATTGTTCATAAAGACGAAGAATTTCTGCATTCTTCTCATCAACCAGAATCTCCATCAGTTCACGTTGCTTGACATCTTCACTGACAGGCTCATCTTCAAAAATCGTTTTTTTATAGATTTCTTCTAGCTTAATCAAGCCACTTCTGGTAACGACTGTTACCCCTTTGTCATTTTTATCTGTGTCTTCTTCTGGTAATTCTTTGACACGGTTATTGATTGCTTGGCGAGATAATCCTAAGACCTCTGCAATCTCACTGACGGTCATTTCAATACTCATAATATCCTCTGAAACGTTTTCTAGCTTTTCTTTACTTAAATCTTATCATAAGCTAGAAAAACTGTCAAATTTTCGCTTAATTTAAGGCCTTCAAAAAGGCTAATAAGACTTGGGCAGAGCGACGTCCAGCTTCGATAATAAACTCATCAAAAGAGATGTTTGCTTCATGGTTGGCATTGTCACTCATAGCTCGGATGACTAAGACTGGAAGATTAAGAGCATGCGATGCCTGAGCAATAGCTGCTCCTTCCATCTCAACTGCTAAAACTTCTGGGAAATGAGACTTAATCGCTTCTATCTTATCATTTCCTGCAACAAAACTATCTCCTGTAGCAATCAAACCAAGATACCAGTTCTGGTCCAATTGAGATAAACTCTCTTGGATTTTGGCAACAAAGGTTTTATCTGATTCGAAATAAAGCGGTTGTTGCGCCATTTGTCCATAAGCATAGCCAAAAGCTGTGACATCCACATCATGATAGGCTAATTTGTCAGCAATCACGACATCCCCAACAGCGATACCCTCTGCTACTGCTCCAGCAGATCCCGTGTTAATCAAAGCATCCACTTGAAAATGATCAGCCAAAATCGCCACACTCATAGCAGACATGACCTTACCAATTCCACTCTCTACAAGAACGACTTCATGAGAAGCAATGGTGCCTTTATGATAGGTATTTCCTAAGACAACTTGCTCTTGGGCATTTTCTAAATGCTGGACCAAATAAGCTAGTTCTTCTGGCATAGCTGCAATAATTCCTATTTTCATTTCAATTCCTTTTCTATTACAAAAGTTTCATTGCTAAGACAAGCAAAATCAAGAGAAAGATGACTGCAAATAAAATCTTATTCAACTTAGAATTGAAGACATTTCTCTTGGTATTTTCAATGCGACGACTTTTATGAATAGATGGTTCAACCTGAATCTTCAAGGTTTCCTGACTAAAGCCATGTCCCTTAGGATTGGCATAACCAAAACGGGAAGAAGAGGTTGGTAAAATCTTAGTCTCCTCATTATCATCTAGCAAAGGAGGACCTGAAATTTTTTCGCCTCTATTAGCTCTTTCAATCATTTCATCCGTTAATAAAGGTTTACCCATACTGACCTCCTCTATTTTTTGTGCAATTCCCAATATTGTACAGCCATAATTGTCTTGGCATCACAGATATGACCTGATTGGATCAATTCCTTGGCTTCTTCTAAGCTCACTTCAAGGACTTCCAAGGTCTCATCCTCATCCTGCGGACGCGGATTTTCCACTTTTGTCAAATCACTGGCTAGGTATAGTTTTAACTTTTCATTACAAAAGCCAATGGCTGAGTAAAAATCATATAAGAGTTCTAATTTCCCTGTATAGGCTGTTTCTTCCTCTAATTCACGAAGAGCAGCTGCTACAGGGTCTGTATTTTCTCCTACTTCTAATTTTCCGGCTGGAATTTCGTAAGAGACAGCCTCGATGGCCTTGCGGTACTGCTTGACCAAGATAAGTTTTTGTTCATCTGTTACAGCTAAAACGCAGACAGCTCCATTGTGGAAAATCAAATCCCGTTGGGCAGTTCCCTTGCCTTCTGGTAATTCAACCTGATCTTGGACCAGTTTAAATATTGGTCCTTGATAGATTTCTTTTCGGCTAAGCGTTTTTTCTTCAAATTCCATGATAGGCTCCTACTGATTATTAGGATGATGAGGAAGACGTGTTGCATATTCGTCTTTGTTGACCTGATGTCCGCGACCAATAGCAATCGCATCTGCTGGCACGTCTTTGGTAATAGTTGAACCAGCACCAACGAGGGAATTGTCTCCAAGTTCTACTGGCGCAATAATGGTTGAATTTGATCCAACAAAGACATTGTTGCCAATGACTGTCTTGTATTTGTTTTTACCATCATAGTTGACTGTAATGGTTCCTGCACCGAAATTAACCTTGCTTCCCACTTCACAGTTTCCGATATAAGTCAAATGACCAGCCTTAGTATTCTCACCGATTGAAGAACCTTTCACCTCAACAAAGTTACCAATATGAACTTGGGCACCCAGACTTGAACCTGGACGAATGTGGGCATAAGGACCGACTGTCACACCGTCTGCAACACTACTTTCCTCAATCATAGAATTGGTAATAATCGCTCTTGCTCCGATAGTGCTATTCACTACATAAGTACCATTTGTCAAAACAGTCCCAGCACCAATTTTCGTTTGCCCCTTCAAGGTAACATTGGCTTCGATTTGAACTTCAGGCGCAATCTCAACATCAATATCAATATAAGTTGCCTCTGGATTGACAAAGCTAACACCGTTGACCATGTGTTTATGATTGATACGACGACGCATGACTGACTCAGCAGTCGCAAGAGCCACACGGTCATTTACACCAAGACTTTCATCAAAATCTTTCAAAGTATAAGCACCAACTTTTTCACCGGCTTCACGGAAAATGCCAATGACATCTGTGATATAGTATTCTCCTTGAGCATTGTTGGTATTGATATTTTTCAAAGCCTCAAACAAACGTTCGTTGTCAAAAACGTATGTTCCAGTGTTGATTTCCTTGATTTGTTTTTCAAAATCTGTGGCATCCTTTTGCTCAACAATACGAAGAACCTCAGCATTGTCATTACGAACAATTCGTCCATAGCCAAAAGGATTATCCGTTTCAGCAGTCAAGATAGTGGCCACATTTTTATGATTGATGTGGAAATCAATCAAGTTTTTCAAACTTTCACCAGTGATTAAAGGAGTATCTCCTGCAATGACCAAGGTGTGACCGGACAAACCTTCTAAGATTGGCTCTGTCATCATAACTGCATGGCCTGTCCCTAACTGTTCAGATTGAGTCACAAATTCTGTCTGTCCAGCCAAGACCTCCTCAACCAATTCTGCCTTGTGTCCTACAACTGTTACTGTCTTTTCAGGTTGGATAGCTCCCACACTACGGAAAACATGTTCCAGCATAGAAATACCCGCAACCTTGTGCAACACTTTTGGCAAATCAGATTTCATGCGAGTCCCTTTACCCGCTGCTAAAATAATGGCAAAATTTGACATAATCTTCTCTTTTCTGTAGAAATTCCCTTTTATTATACCATATTTCAAATCATTCCGCGCTCTTGAATGAAAAAATGCTCCAAAGTCCTTTCCTTAACCCATTTTTTTGATTTTTTTTGATTTTTAGGGTAAAATCATAAGATATGAGAAAACAAATTCATCCACTTATTTTATTTGGTTTTTTTGGGATCATAATTTTCATTTTAATCATCAATCGCCCACTTAATGACAACCAATCCTTTAAAACAAAATCCAACATAGCGCAGATTGAAGCACAGGCTTTGAAACACTTAGACAAACCGATTATTGACCTCTCTGGCTGGCAGCGTCCTGAGGAAATCAACTACGATGCCCTCTCACAAAATATTTCAGGCGCTATTGTTCGTGTTCACAGTGGTGCTCAAACGACAAAAGAAAATGATGCTTCCTTTATCAATGGAATAGACAAGGCTTATAAGAGTCATATCACTGAACTTCAAAAGCGGAATGTCCCAGTTGGGGTCTACGCTTATGTAGCTGGAAAAAGTGTCCAAGAAATGGAAAAGGCCGCCGAAGTTTTCTACAATGCTGCCTCTCCTTACAGCCCTAGTTACTATTGGCTAGACGTAGAAGACAAAACCATGTCCAATATGAACGAGGGTGTTGAAGCCTTTCGAGCAAAACTAGCATCACTAGGTGCTAAAAACATCGGCATCTACGTTGGGGTCTATTTCATGGAAGAACATAGTATTGATACAGGCAAGTTTACCTCTGTTTGGATTCCGTCCTACGGCTCTAACTCAGGATTTTTGGAGAGCAGTCCTAAAACTGACTTAGATTATGATATTCACCAATACACATCTAAAGGAAAAATTGCCGGCTTTGACCACGATTTGGATATCAACGTCATCTCTCCCTTAAAAAACAAAGAAGAAACCTTTAGAAAAATCTTTTTAAAACCTTAAAAGCATTTGTTTAGCATTTGCTTTTTCTTTTTGTGTTTGATTGTGATACAATATAGTAAGGATTTTTTGAAATAGAAATAGTTGGAGGAACTATATGCTCTCATGGTTAGCGCGCCTTATTAAAGGGATTGTGATTGCTCTTGGATTTATCTTACCGGGAATTTCCGGAGGGGTTCTAGCAGCAATCTTAGGAATCTATGAACGAATGATTGGTTTTCTGGCCCATCCCTTTAAAGACTTTAAAGAAAATGTTTTGTACTTTATTCCAGTTGCCATCGGTATGCTTCTGGGAATCGGCTTATTTTCTTATCCGATTGAATACTTGCTTGAAAATTATCAGGTCTTTGTCTTATGGAGCTTTGCAGGTGCCATCATTGGTACGGTTCCTAGCCTTCTTAAAGAATCAACTCGAGAATCTGACCGAGACAAGATTGATTTAGCTTGGTTCTGGGCAACCTTTATCATTTCTGGGCTAGGTCTCTATGCCTTAAATTTTGTAGTTGGAACCTTAAGTGCCAGCTTTCTTAATTTCGTCCTAGCTGGTGCACTGCTGGCTCTTGGCGTATTAGTTCCTGGTCTCAGTCCATCAAATCTACTTTTGATTTTGGGACTCTATGCTCCTATGTTGACTGGTTTTAAAACCTTTGACCTCTTGGGAACCTTCTTCCCGATTGGAATCGGAGCAGGCGCAACTCTCATCATTTTTTCAAAATTGATGGATTATGCCTTAAACAACTACCACTCACGCGTCTATCATTTCATCATCGGTATCGTCCTATCAAGTACTCTTTTGATTTTGATTCCAAATGCAGGGAACGCTGAAAGTATCCAATACACTGGTCTTTCTCTTGTTGGGTATGTCATCATCGCCTTCTTCTTTGCGTTGGGAATTTGGCTTGGTATTTGGATGAGCCAATTGGAGGATAAGTATAAATAATGGCAAAAAAAGTTAAAATCAAAAAAACATTGGTGGAACAAATCCTATCTAAAGCAGGTATCCCACATCAGGGGATTCAAATCAATGCCCTGGAAGGAGAGCTTCCTCAAAGTTATGAACGAGATCAGATTTTCAAAACCTTGGCTCTTTTGGGAGACAAGACAGGACCGATTATCGGAATTGTCCCTATCACTCAGCACTTGTCTGAAAAGAAACTAGCTAAAATTTCTGGCAATAAAAAAGTGAGCATGATTCCACAAAAGGACTTGGAAAAAACAACTGGTTACATTCATGGAGCTAATAATCCTGTCGGAATTCGTCAGAAACACAATTACCCCATTTTTATCGATAAAATCGCCCTAGACTTGGATCAAATGATTGTCTCTGCTGGCGAAGTTGGTCACAGCATTATCGTCGCGCCACAAGACTTGGCTAACTTTGTAAAAGCCGACTTTGTAGATATTTTGGAGGACAGCAAGTAATGAAACTCTACTTTGTCCGCCACGGTCGTACCGTCTGGAACCAAGAAGGGCGTTTTCAAGGTGCTAGTGGAGATTCTCCCCTTCTTCCTGAATCCATTGAAACCCTAAAACAACTTGGCCAATATC
Source organism: Streptococcus sp. 1449 (assembly GCF_013276805.1). Classification (NCBI taxonomy): domain Bacteria; kingdom Bacillati; phylum Bacillota; class Bacilli; order Lactobacillales; family Streptococcaceae; genus Streptococcus; species Streptococcus sp. 1449. The sequence goes on along the minus strand of NZ_VMLS01000015.1, from coordinate 5,981 downwards.
TCAAGGAAATTCCTTTTAATCAGATTTATTCAAGCGATTTACCTCGAGCGGTCAGATCTGCCGAGATTATCCAAAGTCAACTCAGGACCCCCTGTCCTTTAGAAAGCGTTCCTAATCTCCGTGAATGGCAGCTGGGGAAGTTGGAAGGTTTGAAAATTGCAACCTTGGAAGCTATTTACCCGCAACAAATCCAGGCTTTCCGTACTAATCTTGCTCAATTTGACACTCAAATGTTTGGAGCCGAATCCCTCTATAGCACAACACAACGAACTATCCAATTTATCAAATCATTAAAAGATAGTCCATCTGAGCGTATTCTAATTGTCGGACACGGCGCCAATCTTACTGCCAGTCTTCGTACTCTTCTAGGATATAAAGAACCACTTCTTCGTAAAGATGGCGGTCTAGCAAATGCCAGCCTGACCATTCTAGAAACCCATGATTTTGAAACGTTTACTCTCGATACTTGGAATGATACTTCTTATCAATCATAATTATAGCCTAGTCTTCTGAACTAGAACCATAGGAGATATAGTCAGTTGAAACAAAAATAAGACAAAAGAGACTCGTAAAAAGGTATTGCAACTTGCCAATACCTTTTTGATATGAACACATGTCTTCTCAACAGAATTGTAGAGCAAAATGAAATATGAACTGAATAAATTGATTTGAGAATTTAAATCAATTTATAAGAATGTTTTAGAAGCAGTGATGTACTAGTTCAGATTCACTTTTCTATACTAATACTCTTCGAAAATCTCTTCAAACCGCGTCAACGTCGCCTTGCCGTACTCAAGTACAGTCTGCGGCTAGTTTCCTAGTTTGCTCTTTGATTTTCATTGAGCATAAAATACTACGCAAAAACTCTCTGTCACGGACGACAAAGAGTCTTTTTATTTTTCTAAGACTAAATCTTTCAAAGAAATCAGGGTTACAGCAAACAATATCATTGCCATACCAAGAAAATCAATGGGATAAAATTGTTCATTCATGATTAGGAAAGCAAAGAAAACAGCCGAAATTGGCTCAATTGAAGCCAACAAACTTGACTTGACCGGCCCAATCAGACTGGCTCCTTTTAGAAAGGCTGTATAGGCAAAGACAGTCCCGATAAGGATAATGCCCGCAAAAGCGAGGAGAAAATCAAGACTTGTTGGGATAGTAGTCTGTAGAACTCCTGTAAAAGGAAGGGCAACCAAACCTGCTATAACCATTCCCACACCAATGACCAAACTGCTCCCCCACTTCTTAATCAAGGCTATGGGTAAAATGATATAAAGTGCGTAAGTCAGAGCAGAAAAGAGACCCCAAAACAGGTCTGCAGGTGTCATGGATAACTGGTCCACCTGCCCATGTGTTGCGATCAGGAAGGTTCCTCCGATGGCTAATATGATAGAAACAATCTCTCCCAGTGTCGGTGCCACCTTATCCTTGATACAGCTATAAATCAAAATTCCGACAGGACAAACATACTGAAGTACTGTCGCGGTACCTGCATTGGTCTCCTGAATAGCAGTTAGATAGGCGAATTGGTTGAGGAATAGACCAATTAGAGCAAAAATAAGAAGAGACAGCAAACTCTTCTTATCCGTTAAAAAGGCCAGCATTTTATCCTTTGCAGTGGCATAAGCCAAGAGCATGAGAATTCCACCAGCGATTAAAAGGCGCAAGTTGGTCAAGACCAGAGCTGAAATTCCGTGTGCCATCAGGTATTGGCCACTCGTTCCTGACAAGCCCCAAGCTATCCCTGCCACAACTGTTAGTAAAGTCCCTTTTAAACTATTTGACATGTCTCTCCTTACTCTTCTTTGCGAATCAAGTTCATCACTTGATTGCGGTCTACAATCCATTGAGCCCTCTCATCCTTTTCATAGGTACGATTCGATAGGAAAATGGCCGCTTCTTGCTTCTGACGATTCCACATGATAAAGGTACCTGTATAGCCCGTATGGTCTAGCCAATCTCCTTCCAAATTCCATGCCAAAGAACGTTCCTTGTCATCCAAAGGTGAAAAATTTTGACTCAAATCTCTTGCAAAATCATCTGCTAAATAGTGTTCTAAAAAGATTTGTAAATCCTTTACAGTCGAAAACAAACCAGCACTACCTGCATGTCTGCCCAAGAGGCGAGCCTTGGGATCATGTACCAGACCTGCCTCGACACCTCTAACTGTTGGAACAGCAAGCTCAACAGGTCCAAATTGGGTTTCCGTCATTCCCCACGGTTTCCAAACTTGTTCTTGTAAAATCACATCCAAATCTTGATTAAAAATTCTTTCCAAAATAAAGCCCAACAGCAAAAAATGGACATCCGAATAAAGAAAGGCTGGCTGACTTCGTCTGTTGAGATGAAACATCGCTTCCTTTAATTCAGGGGCTGTTAAAAGATCACGATTAGGAATAAAAGGATCAAGGTCTGTTGCATGAGTCAAGAGCTGGCGAATAGTGATGTCTGGATAATCACTCTCAGCTAAAAAATCTGTTACCGGTCTGTCAATATCTAATTTGCCTTTTTCCCACAAGAAGGTAAAAACGGTGCCAACGCCAACAACCTTGCTGACACTAGCTAGGTCATAAACTAGTCCTGCCTCAGTCTGCAAGCCATGCTCTGGGTGACTCTGACCAATATAGAACTCCGTCCATTGATTGTCCTTAAAATACGCAAAAGAGGCTCCGGGATAAATCCCTGCCTCGATTTGTTCTTCTATTTTTTTAATAATCTGGGTCCACTTCATACTTCTTCAAACCACAATTCAACATTATTTCTATCTTTTCCAAGGAAGAATTTTTCAGACTTAGGAATAAAATATTCTGTAGACTCAAACTTCTGGCGAAGACTTGATATATCTAGTTCATTGACCAAGAACTTGAGCATAGATAAGTCCCAGGTAACCGTATTGTCCACAGTCAAATCCTTCCCCTGAGCTGGAATAAAATCAAGGGATGCCCCAATTTCAGATGATTCCAAGAAACTTTCGATATCAGTTTGGAGATGTAATTCCATAGAAATCTCAAATTTACTTAAAGAGATTGATGCCAAATCTGTTTGAAATTCAGGCTTTTCTCCTACTTCTACTAGACTTGCTCTGTCATCTTCTGCATGAATCAAAATCAAATCATCTTCTGGTGAAAAAATTTCAAAAGCGTAGCCATTTTGACCTTTATATAATCGATGAATCGAATCTGTTTTAGATAAGAGTCCCTCGATTTCTAAGGGATTTTCCACCTTGATAATCAATCTAGCCAATTTTTTTCGTCCCTCTACCTTACGAGTACGCATGCTTGGTGCTTCTTCTAAAACCAGCTTTTCAAGACCTGTTTGGTCCCCTAGTGATAGGAAGGCTGATTCCTCTAACAAGGCCTTCATGCCAAGGGTTTCAATATAAAATGTTTCATTTAATTTTCTATTATTAACTTTTAAAGTAGGAATAATCCGTACAATCTGATTTACATTCATAAATTCCTCCATCACTTTTTATTTTAAAGGATTTTAGAATTTTTTACAAGATATTATGCTCAAATTTAACTTTATTTAGCTATTTAGTAAAGATAGCCTTTCAAGGCTTTTGTCAAAACCTGATAACCAGCAACACTGAGGTGCAGTCCATCAGTTGTATATTCTTTTTTTAGTTGGCCCGCCTGGTCTGTCAAACTGTCAAAAACTGACAAAAATTCCACCTGCATATAGGCAGAAGCAAGCTCTTGATAGGCGTGATTCCTGTTCTGAATTTTTTCATTCGTGCGGATATAGACTGTCTGCTTATACTCCTCGCCTTCATTAACTGGCAAAATGGAAAGTAATTTTATCTCAGTCAGTGAATAATCGCGAGCAATGGATTGATGATAGCTTCGAGATTATTGAGAGCCTCATTCACAGGCACATCTTTTCCAATATCGTTCGTCCCAATTAAAAGGACAATTTTATCTACCTCCCCACCGTACAGATGCGCATCCAGATTCTCTAATAACAGTCCTGTCTGATAGCCACAAATTCCTCGATTGACAATTGTCTTTGAAGTCCCAAACAACTCCTGCAGAGGATAATATTCGACAATGGAATCCCCAATAAAAAGAATATCTGGCTCTACAACTGAAACCTGATTTAGGTGACGATACTTGGTTTGGATTTTTTCTTGTTCCTTTAGTAACCAATTTTCTAATAACTGTACTGCTACTTCATTCTCCTTTTTCTAACCAGTTTTCCAATACTTGGTAAACTCCTCCTTGGCTATTGGCTGGCGCTAGAGCCGTCGCCACAGCTTTGGCTTTGTCATCAGCATTTTCCATCGCATAGGCAATTCCAGCCATTTCAAGCATTTCAACATCATTTTCACTATCGCCAAAAGCCATGATTTGTTGGGGGGTCAAGTCCCAACGCTTGAGTAATTCTTCCAAGCCCCATGCTTTATGAATTCCAGCTTGGAGGATATCAATGCAACCATAGCCACTCGATACAGCCCGAACACGGCCATCAAAGAGGTCATTGATTTCTTCCAATACCGAATTCAAACGTTCCTCACCAACAACCATACTCATCTTGAGCACACCACCAAAGAGGTCAGAGGTTAATTCATCCACAAAATTCATTCGTTGGTAGAATTCTTCAATCATTTCTGGAGTCATAAAACTTTCAAGGTCTGTAAAAATGGTACCTTCCTTGACGAAACCACCCTTCATCCCTGTTACAACAAATTGATCCTGACACGCTCGACCCTCGAAATGAGCCAAAGCCTTATCGACAATGGCATCATCCCAAGTCTGAGCCTGAATCAATTCATTGTTTTCAAAAATATGAGCACCATTGGCAACAACCAGAACCACTCGATCCACCAAGTGCTCCAGTAGTTGCCTCATGCGGTGAATTTCATTCCCTGTCGCGATGACAAAACGAATCCCCCTTTGATCCAACTGATCCACAATCTTTTCCAAGCGTGGGAGATCAAGCTGGCCTCTAGAATCCAGCAAGGTCCCATCCATATCTGTCGCAATTACCTTAATCGTCATTTACTTTCCTCTTGATTAGACTTCCTGCAAAACTAGAATCCTAGTTCATGATTGATAATACCAGCAATCAAATTCATTCGTAATCCGAAGTGTTTACGATGATTTCGATAGGTTGTTGAAGATATTTTAAACGTTTTTATAGTGAAATGAAATAAGAACAGGACAAATCGATCAAGACAGTCAAATCGATTTCTAACAATGTTTTAGAAGTAGAGGTGTACTATTCTAGTTTCAATCTACTATACTTTGTCAAAAATATTCTCAACCTTGATTCTCTCCTTAGATAGCGCATGGTTACAGGCTTTCTCTTCAGCTGTTAGCGGCTTGAGTTTGCTGGATTTCCTCGGAGTTTGCGCTTGAGGATATAGCTTCATGAGCCCTTGATAAGCACTGTCAGCCAAGATTTTACCAGCTTGTCCGATATTTCTGCGACTCATTTTGAACAACTTCATATCATGACAATAGTTCACAGTGATCTCCAAAGAAACAATTCTCCCTTGGCTTGTGACAATCGCCTGAGCCTTCATAGCGTGGCATTTCTTTTTACCAGAATCATTCGCTAATTGTTTTTTAGGACGATTGATTTTTACTTCCGTCGCATCAATCATTACCGTGTCCTCAGAACTGAGAGGAGTTCTTGAAATCGCAACACCACCTTTGAACAAGAGTTACTTCAACCCATTGGCTCCGACGGATTAAGTTGCTTTCGTGGATACCAAGATCAGCCGCAATTTCTTCATAAGTTCGATATTCTCGCACATATTGAAGTCGCCATAAGAAGGTATTCTAGGCTTAGTTTAGGTTTTCGTCCCCCTTTTGCGTGTTTACCTTGATAATCTCTTTTTAATACAGCTAACATCTCTTCAAAAGTCGTGCACTGAACACCAACCAGGAGCTTAAATCGTGCATCAGTTAGTTGTTCACTTGCTTCATAATCCATAGAACTATTATACCATATATTGTTTCGCAGGAAGTCTA